>NZ_JCANTV010000010.1:175042-438642 GCF_059568665.1 Pseudodesulfovibrio halophilus DSM 5663
GCTGTGACGCATGGTAAGATAGGTGACATTCTTTTTGCTCGTGGCGATTTGGACGAGGCGTTGCGGATTCGTCGGGAGGAACTGTTGCCGGTCTATGAGCGTCTTGGCGATGTGCGAGAACTCTCCGCTTGTTATTGGAAGATCGCACAGATATTTATAGCTAAGGAAGATTTTCAGCAGGCGGCCGAATACGTGCCAAAAGCCTACGCTTTGGTGGATAACTGTCAGAACGCTCAAGGAATCGCTATAATTGGTATAGTGCACGGTCAGTTCGCCTTCGCCGCAGGGCATCAGCGTGACGGCATGAATATCATAATGAGAAGCCTCGAGCTGTTTGAAAAAATGGGTGATGCCGGAAGCGCCGAGAATGCCAGAGAGCTTTTGAACCAGATGGAACAACTTGCGAAAGATTTGGACCAACCCGATGAGTGATACTATTCGGCTCAGTATAAGTGGCAATCAGGCTGAGAAGGCTGCCAGTGACCTGTCTGAGCAGTGCGGTATAGCCCTTCAGGTTCAGCCGCAAGAAGCGAGATTAGCACAGGAAACCAAAACAGATTCGGACCTGATAGGTATCCTGACATTGATAGCGCTGATACCCTCAGGAATTCTATCCGCTGCTCACCTGTATGACAGGTTGCCGAAGCGCTCCAAAGCCAAGGACATGCTGGAAGCTGCCAAGGCAATAAAGAAAAAAGACGGTGTAAGCATTTATGTGGAAATAGATGACAAATGGCGAAGGATAGATGATGTTACTCCAGATGATTTGCTGGATATGGCAACAGCTCTCGAAGCGAAAGAGCACGAGAAATAGAGTTTATCTGTCACGCTAAAACGGCACCATTTTAGTGGGCCCCGAGGTGGGCCCTTTAAACCCACCGAGACGCACCGAGGCTTCGTAAGGCTCAATAATATTCAATAAAAACGGCGGTGATTAGCTAGGTCATGTGCCTGTCACGCCGGAGGCCGAGGGTTCGAGTCCCTTCGGCTCCGCCACAAAAAGAATTAGGACATTGATCTTTTAGATCAATGTCCTTTTTTGATTGGAATACGATTAAGAAAGCCCTTTGATTAGTTCAAAGGGCTTTTTGTATTTAGTTAGCTTGTCATTGTATTTTTTTGAATGTAGTTGAAATCGAATATCGTAAGGACTTTTTTGTCGTTGGGGGGAGTAATGTCGGATATGTTCAATTCCTATAGACGAATTATCGATAAGCTAGAAGAGGATGCTCACTGGTTTGTCGTTAAGGATTTTCAAAGTTCTGAGGCTTACGTCCTTAGCTTGTATAGATCGATTTTGGATTACGCTAAGGCAATGGATACAACTTGTCGCAACAAAGACTACATCATATTGCCAGTGGCATTGCGAGCAATGTCGGAAGCGTATGCGGGGCTCGATTCTCTTGCTAGAATAGAAGGATTTGCCGCTAGTTATGAGTTGTCCTCCTTGGATCAGCGACGTAAAGATATTAATTCATTTATCTCCTACCTTGATGAGCACCCCCACATTAAAGTACGGTTAAGACCTATGTATGATGCTGAAAAAGAAGAGCTAGAAAGAATACGACCTTTCATCAGAAGGATGAAAGCGGATAATGTAAAAATTGTAAAAGGTGTGAATTTATTTTCTTCGGACGAGACAAAGGAAGTATATCATACTGCTTATAGGCTATCCAACTCTTTTCTGCACAATGATGCTTTTGCCGTGGAGAGAAGGAACTGGAAACGAGCGAATGGTAAGAATGCAATAGTTTCTGCAAGCGAATCGAGGTCGAATATTGTTTTGTCATGTTTGTTTTATTCAATAAAAATAACATCAGAGTCCTATAGGAAGCTGAAGGCTATTTTTGAGTGGCCTGATTTTTCATCGAACCTTGATTCTAGAATCAAATCCTTTTTGGTTAGGTTTGACGAATATGCGAATGTATCATGAAGAAATGACCTACAGAGAATCGAGATTATCACCGTTTTTTCATAGGTGAATAAATGCCTCTATCTGATTATGATTGCAAAGCTCTAGCCGTGGATACAAATGTATTTGCAAAACAAACCCAAAGGTGGATTCCAGGCCAACCCCTACGATCCAAGCGAGTATTGGTTCCAACGATGAAAAGTAAAATCCTTCTGATCCTTGGCTTCCTTTTCGCAATGTGGCTTGGAGCCAAGCTCAATGAGTTGATCTTCGCTCCTGATGTGGGGGTTGTCGTGTTGAGCAATGAAAGTTCAGGAATCATCACCTCTGCTGAAATAATCGTATGTGGGCAGACGTTTGGCTTCTCAAACATTCCAACAGGGGAGCATGCGTTTGCCCGCTATGATGTAACCACTGAATCACACTATGAAATAAAGGTGTCGCTTCAACCGGGGCAGACTTTGAACAGTGAGATTGGGTACGTTTCCCATAGTGCCGATTTTTTTGATGTCATTGCAGTGAAAGATGATCAAATCGAGCACAAGAGTCGAGAGGTCTCCACAAGGTACTAGATGAAAAATACCATGTCGGCCTCCCTTTGTTTTTGGTTTCACTGGTGTTGTTACCAGCAAAACTCAGGAGTGCCGACATGGTTTTTTCCGGAAATTCGGACCACCGGTTAAGGTGGAATGAGCGTCCTTAAAACCGATAAGGAAGGACGTATGACGAAGAGCTGCACAAAAGATGATGATAAGGACTCGCTTGAGCGGGGTGTTTCCGTTTGAAGAATCAGACCGCGCAGCGGTTGGATGAAAAAGAGGCATCTCAGCAAAGGGCCACCACTGGGAATGTGGTTTTTCGGAGAGTCCGGACATGACTGCTTGCGCCCTTGTCCGAACTTCATTAAGGGGAGAGGGCAACATTAAATCAACGGTTGGGAAGTTATGGAAAATTTACCAAATTGTCCGCAGTGCGGCTCCGAGTTCGTATATTCAGACGGCAGTATTCTCAATTGTCCCGAGTGCGGGCACGAGTTTCAGTCGGCAGACGCTGAGGAGAAAGTCTATAAAGACATGAACGGCAACGTCCTCGTGGACGGGGATACGGTCATCGTCGCTCAGGATCTGAAGGTCAAAGGGGCTCCCTCGCCGATCAAGAAAGGCACCAAGGTCAAGAATATCAAGCTCATCGAGCCGGAAGACGGGGTGCATGATATTTCCTGCAAGGTTCCCGGATTCGGATCAATGCTGTTGAAGACCTCCGTCGTCAAGAAGGGGTGACCCTCCCACAGGACATAGACGCTCCGGGTCAGCCGACGACAAAAGCGAATGAGCCCTCCGGTCTGAAGATCGGAGGGATTTTTTTTGTCGATGCGATTGAATACCCTGCAGAACAGCAGGCCAAAGTGCGAACGCTCCGGGCTTATGCTGTGGAGATCATTCGCCCCTGTGCAGTATGAGTTGCCCCATTATGTGCTTGTATGCTGATATGTTGAGCGGGTTCCACGGAATGGCCTTGAGTCCGTGCGCCCAGGCCTTGGCGGGCATGCTTGTCTGGTATCGCTTCGAAAAGCGTACGTGCTGGTGGGACATGGAGCTGCACAGCGTGGCGAAACCCAGACCGTGACTTCGGATGAACTCCGAGACGAGTTGCCTTTCACAGCCGTATGTATGCCGTGAGCGCAGTGTGGTGATGGATTCGTGTCCACGCGTCAATGTGGCGCAGTATCCGTCTGACGGGGCATGGCGGCCTCGGGAAGCCATTTCCAGAATGAACTTGAAGTCCTGCCCCAGCTTGAGTTCCGTGTCGAAGCGCAACTCCTCAATGCTTTCCATGCGGTAGGTGACCGAATCGAGTCGATAGAACATCCCGGCCTGAAGCATGTATTGCACAAAGGAAGCGGTATCCGTTTCTTCAGGCGGAAACGGGTTGTCAACGCAGAAGGATTGCCCGTCGCCCTGATCGAAAACCTTGAAGCGTCCGTACACCGCCACCAGTTCAGGGCTGGATTCGAGCTTTTCGACATGAGAATCGAAGCGATTCGGCAAGAAGGTGTCGTCGGCATCGAGAAAGGTGACGTATTTCCCCTTGGCGAGTTCCAGTCCCTGATTCCGGGCGCTACCCACTCCCCCGTTCTCCTTGCGAAAAAAGCGGATTCGCCGATCCTGCTCCGCCAGCTTGGCAGCGACTTCCGAGGTGCCGTCCGTGGACCCGTCGTCCACGAGTATGAGTTCAAGATCCTCGAATGACTGGTTGATTACCGATTCGACCATATCTGAAAGAATCTCCCGGGCATTATACACGGGGGAAATTACGGAAACTGTGACCATCGTTACCCCTTTGTAAGATGTTCCGACCGGGCATCCGGCAGGGAATCCACTCCCTGCCGAACAGTCACTCACCGAGCAACAAATGGACCACTGCAGCCTGCCGTAGTCAGGCGTTCTCAAGAGGTTCAAAAATACGACTTGGTTGGGAGGAAATGGCGAGGGCGGCACAGTGGGGAAGAAGCGTTGCTGATTTGTAATTCCGAAAAAACCGGACATTCATGGACGACAGCTTTCGTCCGGGCAAAGCGCCTGACGGCTTTTCGAGATGAATCTCAGCTAGGCTCTGGCAGACGGGGCACTCAGCAGTGGTGGTTGTTGTTGGTTCGCATGTCGCAGCAGCTCTGTTTCCGGGTGTCCGGTTTTTCAGGATGGAGAGAGGGGATACTCTTATTCTATGGAGAGATGGCGGTGGCTATTGCTTTGTAATCATTGGTTATATTATCGAAAAAAGCCTTTGGCATGTTTCTGGCTTTGGTGGAACCAGAACCAAGAAACACGCTGTGGAAGAGCGGCACGAAGCGGACGGGGAAACCGCTTTTTCCGAATGGATCGCACGAGTGCATCGATGATGGTGCCGTTTACAGTATCATGCCGGGGGCAATGTGACGTTTTCCGAATCGCTTTACAAATACCGGTTCCAGTTGATCGGGCTGCTGGTGGTGTTGGCGGCGGCCTACAGCGCCATTATTCAGAGGATGGTTGAGAACTGGTACCTCGACGACAACTATTCTCACGGGTTCCTCATACCATTCATTGCGGGATGGTTCGTCTACCGTGACTGGCCCCGTCTGAAAGAGACGCGAGTCAGTCCGTCCAACATTGGCCTTCTGGTGATTGCCGCCGGTGTGGTCCAGCTGTTGTTCGCCTGGCTGGCGACGGAATACTTCAACATGCGTCTGTCGCTGGTCGTGATCCTTGCCGGGTCCGTCCTGTTTTTCTTTGGCAGGGAGACGTTCGGCAGGCTGCGACTTCCGCTCGGATATCTGGTCCTCATGGTCCCGCTTCCTTATATCATATACGATGCCATCGCCTTTCCCCTGAAGCTGTTCGTGACCAAGGTTTCGGTCATGGCTCTCAAGCTCATGGACTTCGCGGTCTGGCGGGAAGGGAACATCATCTCGTTTCCGAACATCGTTCTCGAAGTGGCGGATGCTTGCAGCGGTATGCGTTCGCTCATGTCCCTGATCGCCATCGCCGTCACGCTGGCGTTCCTGATGCTTCGCAAATCGTGGACGCGCTGGGTGCTGGTGCTCAGTGCCATACCGTTCGCCGTCATGACCAACGCCTTCAGGGTGATCATGACCGGCGTGCTTTCCAGATATTACGGCAGGGCGGCGGCAGAAGGTTTTTTCCATGAATTCGCGGGAATGGCCGTTTTCATCATGGCCATGGTGCTGCTCGGCGGGGCCGGGTTGGTACTGAATAAAATCGAGGCCAGATCCGGAGAGAGCTCCGTCAGTCGGGAGTAAGAGCCTTGCGGCGTCCGGCGGGGAGAGCGGGACGTCGGCGAATCGCATAACGTGTCGCTTTCGCGGCGCAACATCGGGGGAAGACATGAATGCAGGCACCGCATTGCAGCCCGTGATTCTTTGCGGGGGAAAGGGGACCCGGCTCTGGCCGCTGTCCCGAACCCTGTATCCGAAGCAGTTCATCGAGGTGTCCGCGGACCGCTATCTGTTTTCGGACGTCCTTGCCCGTTGCGGGATGTTCTCTGACGCCCGAGGCCCCATGGTGGTCTGCAACGACGACCATCGTTTCCTCGTGGCCGAGCAGCTGCGAAACGGTGCTGTCGACGGTCAGGTCCTTCTCGAACCCTTCGGTCGCAACACGGCGCCTGCCGCTGCTGCTGCGGCCATGCTCTGCGAGGACGAGGATCCCGTGATGCTCGTGATGCCGGCGGATCACTCCATCCCCGATTTTTCAACTTTCGCGGACATGGTCGCCGTTGGTGCCGAGCGTGCGCGCGAGGGCGGGGTCGTCTGTTTCGGCGTCGTCCCGGACCATCCGGAGACAGGGTACGGCTACATCCGACGGGGTGAGCGGGTCTCCTCCGATGTCTACCGGGTGGACGCATTCGTCGAGAAACCGGCCGCCGACGTGGCCCAGGAGTATGTCGACTCCGGAGAATTCTATTGGAACAGCGGCATCTTCCTTTTCCGTGCGTCCCGGTATCTCGAGGAGCTGGGCCGCCATGCGCCGGAGATGCTCGAGGCGTGCCGGGCGGCGGTGGACGGCAGTTATCGCGATCTGGACTTCATCAGGCTTTGTGCCGAGAGCTTTTCGCGCTGCCCGTCCGACTCCATCGACTGCGCGGTCATGGAGCGCATCTCGGGCATCGAGGTGGTGCCCATGAATATCGAATGGCGCGACCTCGGCTCCTGGAAAAGCCTGCACGACATGCATCCGCGTGACGAAGCCGGAAACAGCGCGCTTGGCGACGTGGTTCTGGAAGAGAGCCGCAACTGCTACGTACGTTCGTCTGGACGGCTCGTGGTGACCCTCGGGCTGGAGGATACCACGGTAGTGGAAACTCCTGACGCGGTCTTCGTGGCCCCGCATGGCCGGCTCGACGGCATGAAAAAGGTGGTGGACCGCCTCAAGGCCGCAAGGCGGCCAGAGACCGAGGCGCACAAGACGGTCTATCGCCCGTGGGGGAGTTTCGAGTCCATCACGGTGGATGATCGTTTTCAGGTTAAGCGCATCGTGGTCAAGCCCGGTGAAGTCCTCTCGCTTCAGAAGCATTTTCATCGTGCGGAGCACTGGGTGGTGGTCAAGGGAACTGCACGGATCGTCAACGGCGACAGGGAGTTCATCCTCTGCGAAGACGAATCCACCTACATCCCGCTCGGCAATGTTCACCGGCTGGAGAATCCCGGCAGGATTCCCCTTGAGCTGATCGAGGTGCAGACCGGTGCCTACCTCGGCGAGGACGACATCGTGCGTCTCGAAGACAAGTACAAACGCTGAGGGCGCAAGGGAGTTTCTTTGAGTACGAACAGCTGCACTTCGACGCCACGGGTGGCTCACTTCAGCTTTTCCGGCGATTTCGGCGGGCGGGAGAAGGTGGCGGTCGGCCTGTGCCGCAGCCTGCGGGGCATGGATGTGGACTGCCGCCTGTTCATGGTGGTCGAGACGCGCGCGGGCGAGCTGCGAAACGGTAACCTCATGCGTTCACTCGGTGACATCGGGACGTTCGGAGAGGTCTTTCTGACGAACAGCCGGTTCTCATGCGGACTCGTGCGGCGACTGGCGAACCGACTGCGGGAGCTGGAAATTTCGGTGGTTCACTGCCACTGCTACAAATCTCTTTATTACGCGGAGCTGATGCGGATGCTCGGCCTGTATCGCGGCGTGGTCGTCTACACCCTGCACGGACTGATTCTGCCGAAAGGGGGGATGGCTTTCATGATCATGGGATTTCAGCGCATGGGGCTCAGACTGGCAGACGGCGTCATCGGATGCTCGCGCGAGGTGCTCGAGAGCTCGCTGCCGCGTCGGTGCCGGGGGCTTTCCACCTCCATAATAAACGCCATCGAGCTCCCGGAACCGGACGCTTCCGCGCTGCTCGCGGCGCGGGACGAGGCTCGCGGTGATCTTGTCGCTCGGTTCGGCCTCGACCCCGGGGGCCCCGTGGTCATCAACGTGGGCAGGCTCTGCGTCCAGAAGAACTATCCGCTCTATCTCGAGATGATTCGCCAGAACCTTTCCGAAAACGGGGCCGCCCCGGTGAACTATCTTCTGGTCGGCAACGGTGAGTTGCAGGATGAGCTCGAGGACACGGCCCGGCGCATGGGCATCCGCGACAGCGTGGTGTTTACAGGCTTTGTCTCCGACATGGATACGGTGTATCGGGGCGCCGACCTGCTGGTTCAGACCTCCATCTGGGAGGGGACGCCCATGTGTCTGCTGGAGGCGCGTTCCTACGCTCTGCCTGTGGTGGCCCCGGCTGTGGGCGGCAATGTGGATGTCGTGGAAAGCGGCAGCGACGGCGTGCTGTACCCCGTCAACGACCTGAAGGCCCTCCGCGAAGGGTTCCAAATGTACATGGACGACTCCCTGACCCGCAACCGTCACGGCAGGCTTGCCTACGAACGGGTGCGCAACGACTTCGGCACCGAGGAGTGGGGCCGCAGACATCTGGGCTTCTACGACGAGGTCATCCGCGACGCGCGCCAGTGTGCAGGGGGGACGATATGAGCAACGTGGAGGTCGCCATCCGACGTTCTCCGGGCCTGCTGGCCAACCTGATGCTGTTCGGCACCATGATCACGCTCGGGCGTGTGCAGGAGGTTTTCGTTTTTCTCTGGCCGCTGCGTCTCGTGCTGGTGATGTTCCTGATAATGGCCGTGTCCGTCCTGCTGAAAGGCGGTATGAGCCGCTATAGGCTGGGGTTGCTCTGGCTGTCCCCGACCTTCCGCAGGTTCCTGCTCTTCGTCGGAATCATGACGGTCAGCGTCGCTTTCAGCGTGTACGGGAGCAAGTCGCTGGGCTTCCTGAAGGAGTTCGTCCTGTATTGCGGTGTCTTCCTGTTGGCGCTCAACTGTCAGGTGGACCGGCGGGAGGACCTGAACTACGTCATCGGCGGAGCCGTCCTGACGCTGATCGTGCTCGGCCTCATCTGTTTTTTCCATCCACGTATCGTCGGCGGCCGGGTGGCCGCGAACTGGACCTATGATCCCAACGACACGGCCCTGCTTTTCGTCATGATCCTTGCGCTGGTCCTGCCCGCCATCCGGCATGTGGGCAACGCCTGGAAGTGGGCGCTGCGCGCCGCGGCGGTGCTCGGAGTGGGGGCGATCCTCCTGACCCAGTCCCGTGGCGGGATGGTGGCGCTCGTGGGGACCGTGACGGTCTGGGCCCTGTCTCACGGGGTCAAGGGCGTTGTCCGGCTCGCCGTGCTCGGCGGCTTTGCTCTCATGCTCGTGCTGGCCTTTGCTCCGCCGGAAAAGCTGCAACGCTTCACCTCCATCGTGAACCTTGAGGACGACTACAACATGACGGCCAAACATGGCCGCATAGAGGTCTGGAAGAACGGGCTGGAGCTTTTCCGGGAGAACATGCTTACGGGCACCGGGCTCGCCACGTTCATCGTGGCCGAAGGGCAGACGCACAGCGGCGGCAAGTGGAGCGAGGCGCACAACGCGTTCATCGAGGTGGGCGCGGAGCTGGGCATATTCGGCTTCGCCGCGTTTCTGGCAATGCTCTTCTCCGCATGGCGAAGGGCGGCGCCCGTGGATGAAGGCGACTGGCTCGGCAGGGGGATACGCCTTTCGCTGACCGCATACGTCTTCGGGGGCATGTTCTTGTCGTGGGGATACATTTTCGTTCTGTATTTCGTGCTCTTTATTGCGATGGTTCGGGAGCGGGTGCTGGCGTTGGAGTACGCCCCCGCCGCGGTGGAAAACGTGTCGCACCCGGAGGAGGCCCAGGCCGAGCCGGTCCGAAACACCCCGCGCCGACGCTACAAGATGAAGGAGCGCAAATGATTGCGTATCAAGGCATGAAAGGTGCGGGCCTTGTGGGGCGGACGCAGTCGCATATCGCTCCCTCGCTGCTGGTGTTGGACCAGTGGGCCGGACCGGATGTTCAGGCCGGGACCAGCAAGAACTGGCTCTACGAGGGATTGGCCCGCGCATTTCATACGAACGTGCTCAACGCAGACGACGAGACTGCGGAACGCCGTAACCGACTCCGGTGCATGGTCAAGGCCGTGCTTTGTCGCCCGCTCGATGCCAGACGCGAGTTTCATCGTCGCATGGAATGGGCCGCAAAGTACCCGCGGGCGTTTGAGGCACGAACCCGTAGGTTCCGCAACGCGATGGAGGCATACTCTCAGCCGCAGGACGCATTGTTTCAGGTGGGCTGCCTGTTCGGCCCCGTGGCCTGTAACGGGGCCAAGAGCTTTTCCTATCACGACCAGACCGTTGCCATGGTGGAGCGCCACTGGCCGCAGTGGCTGCCGGCGAAGTTCTCTGCGTACAGGGGACGGTTTATGGAACTGGAGCGGGCTTCCCTTCTGGAGAAGGACCGGGTCTTCACCTACAGCCAAGCCGCGCGGCGTTCCATGGTCGACGATTACGGGCTTGCCCCGGAGAAGGTTTCGGTCGCCCCCACGGCCTGCAAGCTGCCGTTCCCTGAAGTGCATCAGGCCCTTGCAAAGCGCCGTCACAAGATTCTCTTCGTCAGCACCGACTTCCAGCGAAAGGGCGGGGACATCGTCTTTCACGCCTTCCGCATCCTCAGGCGAACGTTTCCAGACCTTGAACTGACAGTCCTTGGAGGTCCCGTAGACAGGCGGCTCCCAAAGGGGGCGAAGCATCTGGGCGTGGTCTCTCACGGGCGCCTGCGCGCGGAATATCTTTCCTCGGCCCTGCTGCTGCACCCGGCTCGTTACGATGCCTACCCCAACGTCATCAAGGAAGCCATGGCCTGCGGTCTTCCCACCGTGGCTTCCGGATGCGGAGGGATTCCCGAGATCGTCGAGCACGGCGAGACCGGCTTGATTACGGAGGAGCCGGACGCGCTGGCCGTTGCGGACGCGGTGTCCCTGCTGCTCGAGGATGAAGAGCGGCTGCGTGACATGCGCGAGAATTGCCTGTTGAGTCGCGAGCGGTATCGGCCCGAGCGTTGCTCCGCGACCATCGCCAACGGCATGCTGCGCGAGCTGGGGCTGCCCGAAATCGCGGGGAGGGCCGGGTCATGAGTCGGCAGCGAGTTCTTTTCGCGGTGGCGAGGCCGCCGTATCCCTGCGACACCGGTGCGAGAATCCGCTCATGGAACACGTTGGCGGGCTTCGCGCAACGGTATGACGTGGACGTCATCTGCTATGCCGACCCTTCCATGGACAAGTCAGTCACGCAGGCGTGGGTGGACGCGGCACTGGAGCTGGGCGTCAACCGGGTGGAGCAGATCCCCAACAGCCTGCTTGGGCGGGGGACGACGATCCGGCAGGTGGTCTCTGCGGTGATGCGAAGGCTCCCCGTTTCCATCATGAAGTACCGCAACGACGCATTCTCCCGGTTGTTCGGGGAGAGGCTCGCGCAGGGGTACGACGGCGTACATGTGGAGACCGTGCATCTTGCGGGCGACGTGTCTGATCTGGTGCCTGCATCAAGACCTTTTCTGACCCTCAATGCTCACAACGTGGAGTGCCAGATAGCGGAGCGTATGCGTGATCTGGAAAAATCCCTGCCGCGCCGCGCCGTGCTGGCCCTGCACGCCCGCAACATGCGCCGATTCGAGCGGGCGGCCTTCGGAGCCTGCGACGCCGTGTTGGCCGTGTCCCGCGAGGACTGCGGACAGATCGACGGCATGTGCGGCGTTTCCGGACGGGCCGTGCTGGTGGAGAACGGCGTGGATGAGCGTTACTTCACGCCGGGGCCGCCGGAAGCGGAGCGTCCCGACGAGATGGTTTTTGTCGGGTCGATGGACTGGCTCCCCAACGTGGACGGCGTGATCGGCTTTGTCCGGGATGTTCTGCCGCGAATCCGCGAGCGTCGGCCCTCGGCGCATCTGACCATCGTGGGTCGCAGGCCGCATCCTGACGTGGCGGCACTGCATGCCCCCGAGCAGGGCGTGAGCGTCACCGGCACCGTCGATGACGTGCGCCCCTATGTTCACGGCGCGGCCGTTGCCGTGGTGCCGCTTCGTTTCGGCGGCGGTACGCGGCTCAAGATTCTGGAAGCGTTTTCCATGTCGAAGGCGGTGGTCTCCACCTCTCTCGGGTGCGAGGGAATCCTTTGTCGCGACGATGAGCATATCGTGATCCGCGATGATGCCGAGTCGTTCGCAGCCGCCTGCCTGGACCTCATGGGTGACGCAGCGAAGCGGCGTCGGATCGGTGAAAAGGGGCGGGAGCTGGCGCTTGCCGAATATGTATGGCCTTCGGTCATCGGGCGCATGCATCATGAAATCGAGCGTCGCAAAAACGGGGGAGGGGCGGATGTGCGCAACTGATCGCTCCCCCAGAATTGGCTTCGGGCCCGTGACCGATGCCAACTCTTTCGAGCAGTCCGGCCGCAAGGTGGCGCACGAGCTTGAATCCCGCCACGGCTTCGAGTGCGGCTTTTTCTCGTGGAATCCGTTTGATATCGACGAGCTCCGTCGGTTCGATGCGCTGGTGTTCATCAAATATCTCCCGGAACTGCAGACCATGCGCATGCTCCGGAATGAGGGGAAGGTCATGCTGTTGGATTATCAGGACACCTTTCTCTGCCCTTCGGTCTACGAGGACGCGGCGTGGCGCCGCTGGCTGAAGCATGTCTGCTACTACCCCTCCGAGCGTAGAGACCTGAAGCGGTTCTCCCTGCTCGACGGCTGCATGATCTGCTCGCCGCTGCTCGACGAGGTGGTGCGAAGAGCCGGAACCACGCCCATCCATCTCCCACGGCAGATATACAATGATGCCAACGAGACCCGCCGCAAGCACCACGGCGAGAGCGCGGACGGGGTTACGCTGTATTGGACCGGCGTCTGGCTCAACCAGCCCCAGAATGATCCGGTCCTGCCGGTGCTGCGCAGGCTTCACGAAAATCACGGCTGCCGAATTCTCTACGACACCGACCGCGTGGGAGAGCATGACTGGATAGAGTACCGCATGTTCGACAACGCCACTTGGGCCGAGGATATCCTCGACGCCGACATCGCTTTTCGCTGGCGGGATACCTCGAATCTTCAGCGGTTCAAGGACGCCAACAAGGTTCAGGGATACATGGCTGCCGGGCTGCCTGCGGTGGTCTGCCCCACGCACTCGGAACGCGCCGTGATCCGGCATGGAGAGACAGGCTTTTTCGCCGAAACGGTTGAAGCGTTCGAGGAGGTCATGGTGCGTCTGGTGCAGGATTCGAAACTGCGTGCCCGGGTTGGGGCGGCCGCCCACGAGCATGTATGGCGGCACTGCTCGCTGAAGGTTCATGTGGAGCATCTCCGCGAGCACCTGAGCGGACTGCTGCGGCAAAAGGGGGAGGCGGTTTGAGGATATTGAGCATCTTTCCGCCGGGACAGGCCTTGCACGCCGAACAGTTCCGTTCGCGCTTCGACTTCATGCCGCCGGACTGGGAGTTCGATGTGCTTGCCGCGGGCGACGCTTCGCTCGACGGGGAGAGATTCGCCAACGCCGTGCTGCATGTTCATCCGATCGAGCGGCGCTGGACCCGCTGGCGCATGATCCGTCGGACCATCGGCATGGTCTGGCGAGCGGTACGCATTGCACGCAGCAGGCGGCCCGACCTCATCACCGTTTACGATCCCCTCACGCTGGGCGTCATGGGCGCGTGCGCCAAGATGGCCTCGGGCGCGAAGCTCGCGGTGGAGGTGAACGGGCACGTCCGCAATGCCGAGGCCGCGCGTCTGGCGGGAAAGCCGGTGGGGCGGGTGCGCAGGGCGCTATTCAATCTGGTGGGAGGGTTCTCGCTTCGCATGGCCGACTGCGTCAAGGTGCTCAACGCCGATCAGTACGACGAATGGAGGGACGCAATCGGCGACAGGCCGGTCGCCATGTTTCACGACTTCGTGTCCACGTCGCACTTCAGCGACGAAGGGGACGGAGGCTACCTGCTCTGCCTCGGCCACCCCTTCCACGTGAAGGGCGTGGACATCCTGCTGGAGGCTTTTTCCCGGCTTCGCGAAACGCATCCCGAGGCGCGGCTGAAGGTTGTCGGATACCGTCGTGCTTTCGAGCGCAGAAAGTGGGACGAGCTGGCCGAAGGCATCCCGGGCGTCGAGCTGCTTGACCCGGTCCCTTACGATCAGGTGCAGAGGTACCTCTCTCGATGCACCGTGCTGGTGACTCCCTCGCGTTCCGAGGGAATGGGCAGGGTGTTCATCGAGGCCATGGCCTGCGGCAAGCCGTGCGTCGGCACGAAGGTCGGCGGCATCCCGAATGTGATCGCGGACGGCGTGACCGGCCTCCTCGCAGAGCCGGAGAACCCGGAAGACCTGCGGCAAAAGCTGGATCTTCTGCTGTCCGACGCCGTCCTGCGCCGCCGCATGGGCGAGGCCGGAAGGGAGCGGGCGCGCGGTCCGCTCTCCGAGGAGCGTTACGCCTCCTGCTATCGGACTATGGCGGAGATGGTCGCGAGCGGCTCCCGCGAAACGGGCATCGTCTTCAACGGATATGAAGCGAGGGAAGCCCGATGAGCGGCATGAGCGTCAGGAAAAGCCTTGCCTGGATGGGCGGCACCAGTCTCCTCGGTCAGGTGATCACGTGGACCGTGACCATAATCGTGGCAAGGCTTCTGAGTCCGGAGGATTACGGCATCGTGGCCATCTCCGGTCTGTACACCGTGTTCGCGCATACGGTGTGCCTCATGGGCGTGAGCGCGGCGGTGGTTCAGGCGGACACCATTACAGAATATCAGACGAAGGCGCTGTACGGCTTCTCGATCATCATGGGCATCATCATGTTCGGCATCGGCCTGGCGGCGGCCCCGGCAATGGCCTGGGCGTTCGACGATCCAAGGCTGACCGCGCTGGTCTCGTTCCAGAACATAGTCTTTCTCGTGGGCGCGCCCAAGTCCCTGCAGTGGAGCCTGCTGGCGCGCGAGACGCGTTTCGACTCCATCGCCAAGATAGAGACGGCCTCGAGGATACTGACCTCGTTCTGCGCCCTGACCATGGCCGCAACCGGTTTCGGCTACTGGACGCTGGCCTCGCAGTGGCTGCTGATCGAGTTCTTCCAGCTGATCGGCTTCAGCTTCTACAGGCCGGTTCGACCCACCTTCATCATTCGCTGGGGCGAAGTGAGCGAGCTGCTCATCTTCGGCATCAAGATACTGGCGAGAAAGACCATTGAGCAGCTGTATTCAAAGGTGGATGTGTTCATCTTCGGCAAGCTGGCCTCGCCCGTGTTTCTCGGCGGATACACCTTCGCGAAGCACCTTGCCAACATGCCGTTCGAGAAGATCATCAACATCATCAACAGGGTGCTCCTGCCGTATCTGGCCAAGGACAAGTCGGACCACGTGCGCATGCGCGAGTGGACGCTGAAGGTCTCCTACCTTCAGGTGCTCCTGCTGGTGCCGTTCTACTACGTGCTGTTTTTCTGCGCGGAAGAGACCATCCACATACTCCTCGGCGAGGACTGGGCCGCGGCGGTCCTGCCGCTTCGCATCTTCTGCCTCATGAACATCTTCAAGCTGGCGGAAAGCTACGTGATGGTCGCGCTGACGGCGCTCGGGCGCATAACGGAGCAGGTCAAGTTCGTCATGATGCAGCTCGTTCTCGTGGGCGGGGCAATCCTCGGAGTCTCTCTCTGGCAGGGTATCGAAGCATCCCTGTATGTCTGGATCACCGTCTACCCCATACTCTGTCTCGTCTTCAGCGGCATTCTTCTCAAGGCCATCGGGCTGGGAATCGGCGTCGTGTTCGTGCGGATGCGCCGGACGCTGGCGGCGCAGGCGCTGCTCCTGGCCGCGCTCGCGGGCATGCAGTACGTCGTGGAAGGTCCCATGTGGCAGACCCTGATCGTGAAGCTGGCGGTGGCCGGCGTCGTCTATTTGGCCGGTCTCGCGCTGCTGGACCGGCGCAGGATAATGCAGACTCTGGATTTCGTGCCTGCCTTTTCCGGAAAGCAGGCATGAGACGGTCGAACCCGAATTACCTCCAAAGGCAGGAACGGTATGTCTAAATGGTATGAAATGGTGAATGTGTCCGGTCTTCATTGCCGGAGTGGCTCTGTGCGAAAGCTCGTCCTCGCCGCCCTTGTGATTGCGGTGGCGGCGCTGGCGGCGGTTCCGCACGCGAGCCGGGCAGCCGGAGCCGAGAGCATCGAGTTCGACGTGCCGCTGGACAAGGGGAAATACGCGGACAGGCAGTGGGTCACCCTCTACGCCAACCCGGTAACGTTCAAGGGTGAACGACCGGATCTGCCCGGGGCCTCCGCCGAGGTCCGCTCCGGCACCGTCAGCATCTTCTACCGTTATGAGCCGGACTGGACCGATGTGGAGTTGCGCTTCAGCGTGCTGACTCTTTCGGGCAGGGAACTCTTTTCCGAGCCGTGGTACGGGGCGCGCCATCCGCAGAAAACCGAGTGGGCCAGACGCTACGATATCCCCGTTCCCAAGGACGTGCTTCAGGGCTGGATGTCCGGAGCGGAGCCTGTGGGGCTGACGCTGAAGCGAAAGTACGTCGGCGGCGGGCGCAATTCCAGCCATCCGCTCGTGTTCGGCGGGCCGGGCGGTGACGATGACATCCGCATCAAGCTGACCATGGATGTGGCCTTTACCGGAAACGCCGCTCCCTCGGCGCCCACCGTGGTTACGGTCCCATCCACCAGACCCGTGGCCGGCAAGGTCCTGTTGGAATGGACGCACGAGGAACCGCGCGACTTCAACCCCGAGGACGAGGTTTTCTACGAGATACAGACCTCCCTCGACGGAGGCGCGTGGAAAGCGACCAAAGACGGCAGGGTGTCCGGTGACACTCGGTCCGCAGAGATTTCCGTTCCCTCCGCTCCCGGTGGCAGCATGCGTATGCGCATCCGCGCCGTGGATTCGCGCGATGCCGTGAGCGACTGGGTCTCCGTGTCCGCCCCGTACACCGTTGCGAAGGATGTCGATACCGGCTTCAGAATGTTTCTGGACTCCCCGCTGCGTAAGGTCATGCGGTTCAGGCGCCCGGCCTATCCCGAGCGGTCGCCTCGCTGGATTGCCGCCGGCGGAGAAACCGAGGCCGTTCAGCTCGTGGTGACTTCCGCGAGCGCCCACAAGGACATGAGCGTGCGTCTCGACTCCTTCCGCAGTGACGAGGGTGGGCGCATTCCCGAAGCGCGCGTCGTGATCTACCGGCAGGACTACATGGACATCGTGAGGCCTTCACGCAACGTCGGCGAGACCGGCTGGTGGCCTGACGCGCTGGTGCCGCTCGTGGATCCGTATTTCGGCGAGAAGCGGCGCAGACGTCCCATGAATCTGAATGCCGGAGAAAACGAATCGTTCTGGATCGAGGTCTCCGTGCCGCCGGGACAGGAACCGGGAGTCTACAGGAGCAGCATCACGGTAGACATGAAGGGACAGAAGCCGCAGACGCTCCCCCTTTCGCTGGAAGTGCTGCCGTTCGATCTGCCCGTGCAGCCCACTCTGCGCACCGCGTTCGGGTTCGACCCGTCCAATGTGCCCGAAAGCGGCATGTATTCTCTCTGCAAGAAGGAGGCGGCCAAGCACAGGATCGCGTTCTACACCGGGTTCTTCACCATTACCGGAAGGTACGACGAGGAGACGGACTCGTGCAGTCTGAGCACCAACCAGACCAAGCGCTTCTTCGGCGACGCCCTGAGCGGCGACGGCATGCCCGACGGACGTCGGTTCACCTCGATCAACGTCACCGGCAGCCCCAACGTCAAGACGGACAAAGCGTGGATCGCATATTGGCGCGCCGTGCAGGATTTTCTGCAGGAGAAAGGCTGGCTGGAAAAGGCTTATGTCTATGTCTGGGACGAGCCGAAAAAGGGGAACATGCCGCAGGTCGAGAAGAAGTGCGCGCTCATCAAACAGGGCGCGCCGAAGCTCAAGACTCTTGTAACCACGGAATGTCGCCCCTCGCTACGGGGGCTGGTGGACATCTGGTGTCCCGTCATCAATTTCTTCGACAAGGAAGACCGCCACGGCGGGGTCGAAATGTATCGCTCCAGACAGGCGATGGGCGAGGAGGTCTGGTGGTACACGTCCATGATGTCGGAGGAGACCGTCAAGCTGCCGAGTTACTTCATCGACGCGAGCGCGGTGTCTCCGAGGATCGTCGGCGCGCTCTCATGGCTGCGTGATGTGGAGGGGGTCCTCTATTATCAGATGGGATACAAGTGGGGAAAGCGTCCCTGGCGCACCCAGTATGCGTTCCACGCCAACGGCGACGGCACCCTCTGGTATCCCGGCCTGCCTGAATTCATCGGAGGAACGAAGGGGATACCGGTTCCGTCCATCCGTCTCAACTCCATTCGCGACGGGTTCGAGGACTTTGAATATCTGGCCCTTCTGGAACGGCTCGGCGGTGAGAAGGAAGCGAAAGTCATCATCCGGGCTGCCGCAAGAGGCGAGTACGACTGGTCCGATGATCCGGACGTTCTCGCCACGGCCAGAGAGCGACTCGCAGAGGCCATAATCGCCCGCATGGAATAGCGGGACAACGCAGGACACGAGGGGGCGGCATGAGCGAGAATCAGCAGAAGGCAGCGTACTATCCAATGGTCCAGTACGTGAAGCTGCTGTTTCTCGCGCTGGTCGTCTGGGGGCACGTCTACCACGGCCCGCGCGGCGTCATCATGCACAACTTCTGGATTCCCGTGGATACCGGGCTGTGCTTCTTCGCCATAACCTCCGGCTTCTTCATCGCCCGGAGGTATCCGCCCGGAGCGGATATGCGGCTATACTGGAAAAACAAGGTGAGGCGGCTCTTTGTGGTGTATCTGGTAGTGAACGTGTTCCTTGTCGCCCTGTTTCTCGCGCAGGGGCGTGCGGATATATTCAGCTGGCATTCACTTGTGAGCTGGCTGGGGATGAGCGGTTTCCTGAACTGGTTTCACGTCCAGAACCAGAGCCCTTTCGGCCTCGGCGTGTGGTTTCTGACGCTTCTTGTCATTTTCTACATGCTTTTCCCGTTGCTGAACGGGATGCTTATGAAACCCGCAGTCCTTGACGTACTATTGCTGGGAGGGTTCGTGGCCACCCTGATTCTGCCGGAGACCAACCCCTACGGCGTCGCGCTGTGGTCCACTGCGTACGGGTATGTCGTGGGCATCTACATGGCCAGACGCGGTCTGCGCCTGCGGCCCGGCGCCGGCGCTGCGCTACTGGCCATCGGTCTGGGTGCCGGGGTTTTGGTCAAGGCGCTGTCGCTGGGATATGGTGCTTACGGGGTCATCAGCCTGCTGGGGGCGGGGGCCGCGCTTCTGGTGATCGGGTTTGCCGGAGGCGTTCGCATGACGTGGTTGGACGCGATCGGCGATGTGCTGTTGCCCGTCTACATCATCCACCAGTATTTTCAGGTGACGTGGTGGAACAGCCCGATTCTGAACGGTGTGTTCGCGTTTGCGATGAGTTTTCTGGTCGGCAAGGCGCTGGCCGTCACGGGTCGGAGGTGCGGTGCCATGCTGGATGGACTGACCGCCGGCCGGACGTCCGCCCGTCTCTGAGGAGAATCTGTTGCATAACGAAAATGAAACGAAAGATATGATGAAAGCCACGGGGAAAGAGGGTAATGTCGACGATGAGTGTTGAACGCAAGGGAGAGCTTCCTGTGCGAGAAATGACTTCCGCAGTGAATTCCGTTCTGAGAATCACGGCCACCGTGCTGGTGTTCGTGTTTCACTGCAACGCGCTTTACGGTCTGGGCAGCGACAGACCGCTCTTTTACGCGTTTTCCTTTTTTCTCTTTCTGTCGGGGTTCTACGCCGCATCGGCGCGCACCAACCCGGTCGGATGGCTCATGCGCAGGCTTCGGCGCATCTACATTCCCTACTGGATAGTGGTGGCCGGGGTCGTGGCCTCGAACATGATCTACGGCTACAAGGATGTCGGCATGTTCGAGATAGGCGTGCTGCTGGCAGGGGGGAATCTGTTCATCGACAACAGTCTTTATGTCATCGCATGGTTTGTCTCCGCGATACTGTGCTTCTATCTCTACGTCTTCGTCATTGCCGTGCTGCGGAGTATTGTGCTGCGCGTGCTCGTGACCGTGCTCTGGGCGTGGTTCCTCACCACCTTCGATATCCCGCCGTATTTTTTCGTGGCGTTCGCTCTGGGCTTCTTGCTTCGTCGCCTGCTCACGAAAGCCGGGGCGGAAAGCGAGAGCGTCCGCTCGGGAAGCGCCTTCGGTACCTCGTTCAAGGTGTCTTCCGGCCTGCTCTTCCGGCTGCAGAACTATTCGTACGAGTTTTTCCTGCTGCACGGCGGCGTACTGATCCTTTTTACCAAAGTGCTCAATACCGGCTACGGGGTTTCGTTTTTCGCGGGTTTTTTCCTGACCGCTGCCGGAGCCGTGTTGCTGAAACGGCTTTCTGATCGGATCGAGTCCTTCATCCTCTCCATTGCATCCTGAACTCGTTTTTGGAACCTGTCATGTACAAGCCGTAATGAAAATGTCTTGTATTAGTCTAGAGTTGAGGTTTTTGCTCTGCCTTGTGCGGTTTTTGTCCATTGAAATGTCGAATATTGTTGATGGTGAAGCTGTTCTTGCGTGATGTGAATGACTGTTTACTTTGTTTTTGCAATATAGCTTGCCGTTTTTGGGTGTGTCGGATGTTTTTACAGAGCCGTGAGGAAAAATAATATGAGGATGACATTCTCGCTGTGATGAGTATATTAGGAATACTGGATTATGTCCCGTTATGGGAAAATGGGGGAAAGTCCTATGGACTTTGGGGGCGAAAAGTATGTATTTGGCAATGATTAGCATTGCCTTCGTCCGGCAGGTTGAAAAAAACGCCTGACCGTTAATTGTTTTCGAGAGGGGGAACGGTTTGGGTCGCATTCTTGTTATCGACGATGATCCGTCGATCAGACGACTCGTTTCACACTGGTCTGAATCGATGGGGCACATCTGTGAGGCTTTCGGTTCGATCACTTCGGGGATCAAGCATATCCGTCAGTATCCGGTGGATATCATCTTCCTCGACGTGATGCTTCCGGAAGGGAACGGCGTTGACCACGTTCCCATGATTCTGGAGGCCAACCCCGAGTGCGCCATAGTCATTCTCAGCGGGCATTCCGACCCGCGCTGCATAGAAACGGCGTTCGACTCCGGGGTACAGGATTACATTCTCAAACCCATTGAAAAAGGTCGGCTCTATGAGGTCATAGACAGCCTCCTGCGCCAGAAGGACCGGGCCTCCAGCCGTCCGGCCATAGAGCGTTGCGGGATCATCGGCGAGAGCAGCAGGCTCAACCGCTGCATCGAGCAGATGGGGCTCGCCGCGCGGACCGAGGGCAACCTGCTCATCACCGGGGAGACCGGCACGGGCAAGGAGCTTTTCGCCCGCGCCCTGCATCGCAACAGTTCGCGCGTGGACAACCGGTACGTGGTCGTGGACTGCACCAATCTGCCGGACAATCTGGCGGAGAGTCTGCTCTTCGGCCATGACAGGGGCGCTTTCACCGGAGCGGACAGGACCAAGAAAGGGCTTTTCGAGCTCGCTCACAAGGGGACGCTTTTCCTTGACGAAATCGGTGACCTCTCCCTGGGTGTCCAGAAGTCGCTGCTGCGGGTGCTTCAGGAGAAGACCTTCCGGCCTCTGAGCTCCTCCAAGGAGGTCAATGTCGACTTCCGTCTGGTGGCCGCAACAAATTGCAATCTCTATGAAATGGTCGAAAAAGGTCTGTTCAGGCGTGACCTGTACTACAGGCTCAAGACATTCTCGATAGAGCTCCCGCCGCTTCGCAGCAGAAACGGTGACATCAAGCTGCTCGCCAAGCATTACGTGAAGAGCATCTGCAAGGAGATCGGACGCAAGCCCCTCAAGATTAGCGGCAGCTTCATGGAGGCGTTGTTCTATTATGAGTGGCCGGGCAACGTGCGCGAGTTCGTGAACGTGGTCCGCGTCTCGGTTTACAAGGCCATCTACGAGGACGAGCTGACCTTCTTTCATCTTCCGCAGAACCTTCGCTCCAGAAAGGTCGTGGTTGAGGCGGAAGACAAGGGCGGCATCATTTCCGGTTTGCCTCAGGAAGAGTCCGCAGTTGAGGAGATCGGGGCGGACGGAGCGCCCGGCGGCAATGGCGGCAGCCCCGACGACAACGGCAACGGGAGCGCCCGCAAAAGCGCGGACGGCAACGGTGGCAGCTGCAATTGCGAGAGCCTTGAGCTGCAGGCCCTGCCGGTCGAGAGCGCTCCGGATTTTCCGGACCTGAAGCAGTACAGGAAAGAGGCCATCAATCAGGTGGAGGAGACCTACCTCAGGCACCTTGCGGTGGTCAGCGAGAACTCCGTCAAGAAAGCCTGCCGCATCTCGGGGCTCTCGCGGACAAGGCTTTACGAACTCCTGCAGAAGCACAACATGTCGCTGCGGGCGTAACAATCAGCATGGCAGGAGTCCGGACGGGGCTCCTCAGAGGTGAATATGCCCATTTCCGGAACGGAAAAACGATACAGCCAGCTTTTGGACATCGCTCTCGACGCAGAGGGCGCGGCGGGGCGCTGCGTTTCCGACGCGGTGCTGCGCCTGATCCGTGCGGTCATGCAGGAGGATCCGTCGGTTGACGGGGCCGACAGGCGGCACGGCGATCGCTACGAGGTGGCGCAACAGGCCGTTGTCCAGCTGTTCAGCGGTGAGCGGGAGGTGGTGTGCCTGCCCGCCTTGATTAAAAACATCTCGCTTTCCGGGGTGCTTCTGGAGATCGTTGACAAGGGGCATGTCTGGATGGACATGCTCGAGTCGATAGAGCACTTCAATCTGATATTCGTCATTCCTGGAGAGAGCGAACCGGTGGTGCTGGACTGTAGCCCTGCCCGCATGGACCTGAGCTCGCATGTCGTAGGTGCGGTTTTCGACGAAAAGCAGGCCGGTCGGTACCTGATGTAGCTCAGGCCGAGCGCTTGTTGAAGTACATCTCGGAGTCCGCCCGGTCCATGAGGGTCCGGTAGTCGGCGCCGTCGTCGGGATAGATCGCCGTTCCGATGGACGCGCTGATCGTCACTCTCTCCTCCCCCAGAACCACGGGCTGTTCCACGGCTTCGGTCAGCTTCGCCGCGACCTTCTCGGCGCTTTTCCTGTCCGTGATTTCCGGAAAAAGGAACATGAACTCGTCCCCGCCGAAGCGGGCCACTGTGTCGGAATCCCGGACGGTGGCCAGCATCCGCAGCCCGAGTTCTCTCAGAAGCGTATCGCCGGCAAAGTGCCCGAACCGGTCGTTGATATCCTTGAAGCCGTTCAGATCCATCATCATCGCCGCGAGCTTGGTGCCGTGTCGCTGGGACTTGTTCAGTTCCGAAACAAAACGCTCTTCAAAGAGGTGTCTGTTCGGCAGGCTCGTCAGGCTGTCGTAATACGCCAGCTTTCTGATGCTTTTCTCAGTATTGTGCCGTGACGTTATGTCCTGCACGGCGAGGACGTAGCCAATGGCCCGGTGCGTGATCCGAACCGCGTTGATCCGGCATTGCATGAGCCTCGGGTTGCCGTTTTGCTGTCGCCAGGACGTGAAGACCTGTTCATCGCCGTTTCTGGCGCGCTCTATCATGGTCAGCACCTTGTGGCGAGAACTCCCGCAGCAGCGCGAGATGGCCTCTATATCCGCGCCGACCCTGATGCGGTCCGACTTGTCCAGAAGGCCGCGCAGGGTCTCATTGTAATACACCACCCGGAGCCTGTCGTTGAGTCCGATAATTCCGGTCTGCATGGACTGGCTCAACACCGTGTCCATGAAGGCCGCTTCATAAAGGCCCGGACTGGCCAAGGATTCTCCGTCCGCATTTTGCGGAATCTGCGAACGGATGCCCAGAGCATTGACGATGTCGCCAAGCGTGGCGGTGCCGAGCGGAGTGCCGTCGGCGTCGCTCACGACGACTCTTTCCGCATCGTTTCGCATGCATGCGGTGTAGGCGTCCTTGAGCAACACCCAGGAGCCGAGCACAGGGACTTCACGCATGGCCTTGCGCACTTTCAGGTTCCAGATATCGCGCCCTTCCTGAACCAGTTTGCTGATGTCGCGATCCATGATGATGCCGCGAATGTGCTTGCCGCCAGTCACGATGGCGCTTTCCGTCCTGTTCATGAGCAGTTTCCGGTGCGCTTCGTACACGGATTCGGTTTCCAGCACGATGATGCCGTTATGCGGCGAGAATATCTCGTCGAGCCGGGGGCTTGACCACAGGAGGGTGTTTACCAGCACCCGTTTGAGGTTGGTCCATCCCACTGGGCGGCGACCGTCCTCGACGACAAAAAGTTCGGGGAGTTGGGAGCCTTCCGTGAGGTGATTCTCCACCAGATCGGCCGGGCGGACTTTTTTTACATGGGGTTTGAGCGCCTGCTCGATGTCCAGCGGAGCATTGCAGATGGTCAGCGCCGCGAGCTGTGAGGCGCAGAGGCACTGGAAGTTGCCACCCTCCACCGGGTAGGGGATGTGGTTGGACTCGAAGCGTTTGAAAAGTGAAAAAATTCTGCTCAGATCGGTCTGCGCGATCGTCTTGGGCATGGGTTTGAGAGCTATATCCTGGAAAGTGATCTGCATGATTTTTCCTGTTGTCAGAGACTTTAGGGAGTTCGGCTTTTATTGGCATGTTAATAGCAATAACCATGACAATCCGACGCCGGAATACGGGAAATCGTAACAATGTAGGCTGGCGCACCTCCGGGTGCGGCGATGGTCAGGGGATCAAAGGTACAGGAGGTTCTTCGTGAAGGTTTGCTTTGATATGAACCACTCGGAATATCAGGCTTTGCAGGCAGTCGCGCAGAGTCACAAACGCCCTGCGGGAGACTGCGCCCGGGAAATTGTCCTAGGGTATCTCAAGGATAAAGGAGGGGTGACGGAGCGCGGCGGAAGCGACAGACGGGCGCATCCGCGGCTGGAAGTGTCAATTCCTGCGGTATCGTGTGTAAACATCCCCGACAGGGGCGTGCACAGTCTGCCGGTCACCATCAAGGATATTTCCAAGGGGGGCATGAGAATTTCCTTTCATAACCTCGACATGGGGTTCGCGGACAGGTTGTCGGGAGTGTCGTATTTCGAAGTGGTCTTCACCATTCCGGAGACGTACCAGACGGTCTCTTTCTACTGCCGCAAGACATGGAGCAACGTGTCCAACGGCGTGAGCATGGGAGGCGGGTTCGATACATCAGACTCGAGACCGATCGAAATGCTCTCAAATTACATGGAAGGGTGAGCAATGAGCTGGACAGGTGGATGGCGATGGTAATGGCTGCAAAGGAAGGAAAAGTCGGCAAGCCTCCGCTCAACGGAGTGGAGCGGCGACGCACCATCAGGATAAGGCGTTCCGCACTCGTTCGGGACAACCTCGACGATATCGATCGTCCCAGCATCAAGATAGGGGAAACGCTTGACGAGCTGAAACAGGCCTTTCGGGTCGTCTACACGGAGTATTACAATGCCGGGTACGTGCCCAACCCGGAGCCAACGGGCATGCTCTACGGCGTTCACAGCCTGCTGCCGACGACTTCCGTATTTATTTTCAAGACCTACCTGAAGGTCATCTCGACCATGAGCCTGTACAAGGACACGCGTGTCTTCGGTCTGCCCATGGATGCCGTTTACAAGCCGGAGCTGGATGCACTGCGAGCCAAGGGAAGACAGGTTGCCGAAGTCGGTGCGCTGGCCACTCCCAGAAACCGTCGCTGGGCCAATCTGGTCATCTACCTCGCCAAGGCGCTGTTTCACTACGCCCATCTCGTGGAACTCGACGACGTGTGCATAATGGTCAATCCCAAGCATGTCAGGTTCTACAAGGAAATATTCCTTTTCGACCAGCTTGCCGAAGAGCGCATGTATGATGCGGTCGGCGCGCCCGCGGTGGCGCTTCACGCCGATGTGCACACCTACGATCAGCGAATGCGAGATGCTTACGGCGAGGCCGACTTCGACACGGACCTTCTTTCCTTCTTCGTGAAGATGAAGAACGCGGTCATGGATCCCGACATGAAATATTCCGTGGGCAACGACAGGCCGCTGGAGCAGTCCATTGTACAGTATTTTCTGGATCAGCGTCCGCACGTCCTCAACGGGCTCAACGAAGAACAGATGCAAGTGCTCGCCTATCTCTATCCTCAGGCCATCGGGGGAAAGGGAGAAATCGGACACTGATGCGGAACGCAATGTCGGGGGGCGACCGTGAATCGTGAAGAACTGTTGCGGAAAGTATCCGGATACGGTCTGAGCAGCCGCGCGGAATATCACGCGGCGGCCTTCTCACGGAATCTGGGCCTCATGAATGCCAACGAGCTGGATCGACTCATGCGCGCACGCGTGGCGGTTGCAGGGCTCGGAGGCGTGGGCGGCAGCCATCTCGTTTCCATGATCCGTTGCGGCGTGGGCGGCTTCAGCATCGCGGATATGGATGAGTTCAATCCGGTCAACGTCAACCGCCAGTATGGAGCAAGCGCAGCCACGTTCGGTTCGGAAAAGCTGAATACCATGGTGCGCATTGCCACCGAAGTGAATCCGCACCTCGATATCCGGACTTTCCCCCAGGGCGTGACCGCTGACAATCTGGACGATTTCCTCCACGGCGCGGACGTTGTTCTGGACGGACTCGACTTCTTCGTTTTCGAGGTGCGTCGGATGGTCTTCAAGCGTGCCCTGGAGCTCGGTATTCCCGTCATCACGGCCGGCCCCATGGGGTTCAGTTCGGCGGTGCTGGTGTTCATGCCCGGAGGTATGGGGTTTGACGAATACTTTGACATAACCGACGAGACCCCGGTGCGGGACAGGCTGCTCAAATTCGCCATGGGGCTCTCGCCGCGGGCCACGCACGCCGGATACATCGACCTCAACGCCGTGGACATTGACGCGGAGCGCGGTCCTTCCTCGGCACTGGCCTGCGGGCTCTGTTCCGCGCAGGCCTCCATGGAGGCCATTCGCGTCATCCTCGGGCGCAAAGGCGTCAAAGCCGTTCCCTATTACCTTCAGTTTGACGCATACAAGCGCAAACTGGTTCGCGGCAGACTCTTCAAGGGGAATCAGGGACCGCTTCAGAAAGCCAAGCTCTGGGCCTTCAAGAAATTTCTGTTATCTCCCCGTCCCACCGGCAACCGTCCCGTCGCTTCGCCACCCCCCGACAGCGGCGACGGGACGGTGCTGGATTATCTGATCCGCGCCGGGGTCCGTGCGCCTTCGGGCGACAATGTTCAGCCCTGGCGGTTTCGCAAGAGCCCCGGACGGATCGATCTCTTCATTGACCGTGAGGCGGACCACAGCTTCTTCAATGTCGCCCAGACCGCGTCCCTCATGTCCTGCGGTGCCGTGGCTGAGAACATGTCGGTCGCGGCCCGCGCCTGCGGACGCAGGCTTGATGTGGAATGCTTCCCGGGGGACGAGCCCGACCGTGTCTACGGCATGGAACTGCGTGCCACGGATGACCCTGCGGATGATTCCTTTCTGGACGCCATCTGGCTTCGCACCACCAATCGCCGAGAATTTTCGAGCGAGGCCGTGTCCGACGGAGTATGGCAAGCCGTTGCGGAGACACTGGACGGTTTCTCCGGACTGCGGCTGCACTGGGCAAATGATCGGGATGGCATCCGAACTTTTGCCAAGGCCGTGATGCAGCTGGACATGCTGCGGAGCGAGAACCGCTCGCTGCATGAGCATCTTGTGTCGATGATTCGATTTACGCCGCAGGAAGAGCGTATCACGCGCGACGGCCTGCCCCTCAAGAATCTTGAAGCGGGCAAGCCGGGGGAACTGTTTCTGAGGGCCACCAAAAGCTGGTCCGTCATGCGCGCGGCCAACCTGCTCGGCACGTCGCGGGCGGTGGCGGCGCATTCGGCGCGGGGCATCCGCAAGTCGGGCGGTGTGGGGTTCATCTCCATGGACGGCCGCAGCCCCGAGGACTTTCTGAGGGCGGGGCGTGCGCTGCAGCGTGTATGGCTTCGCTTTGCGCATTACGGCATTCAGTTCCAGCCCGCAGCGGCCCCGGCGTTGTTCCGTTTGCGCGTGCTGCTTGAAGGGGAGAGCTCCTTCGGCAGTGACCGACATCTGGATATACTGTCCCGCTCGTGGCCGCTGGTGGAAGATGTCTTTCCGGGCTTTCTGGCCTCGGTGCCCGTCATGTTTTTCCGCGTGGGGTTCGGTTCGGCCATCCGACACGGCACCCACAGGCGGCCCGTGGAAAGTTTCCTGATCTCCTGACCCATATTCGTTCGGCTGCGGACAACGGCTGGTCGGCTCGCACGGTGAGCCGACTCTTCGCGCACGCAAGACTCATTGGGACGAGCACATCCCGTGGCCATCCCGAGGTGGAATTGGTGGCCGTCTCGCGTGTGAGGCAGAAGCGGGGCAGGCGCTCTGGGCCGTTTGTGCGTGGGGGCGGGACGCTGTGCGGACAGGCTGCGAGCTTTTGGGAGGGGATGGGGCCCGGTGTCTGGAAAAGAGTGAAGGGAGCCTCCTTGCGGAGACTCCCTTGATTTTGTGAGGAATCTGACTTGCCGGTTAGTTCTGGAACTTCCTTCTGAAGCCGAGGAGTCCGAGGAGTCCGAGGCCGAGGATCAGGAAGGTGCTCGGTTCCGGAGTGGCGATGACAGCGGGGTCGGCGATGTCGATCAGCCAGGGGATGTCCGGGTTGGCGTTGGCGCTGATGTCGGCTTCGCCGAAGAGGGCCACGTCGTAGTCAAAGACGCTTTCAGTCGGGTCGTTGATCAGCGCGTTGCCCCAGGGAGCTTCGCCGTAGGACTGGAAGCCGTAGATGTTGGTGCCGAAGCCGTCAGGATCGAGCATGCTGTACCAGTAGCTGTTACCCGGGGTCAGGGCCAGAGTCGCCCATTCGTCGCCATCGGTGTGGGTGGCGATGCTGGTAGCGATATCAGGCGAGGACACGTCGGCAGTGTCGTCACTGAAGAGCTTCATCACGGAGTAGCCTGCCAGCTCGTCGGCGCTGAAGGTGTCACCCATGATGCCTCCGAGACCTGCGTCGTTCCAAGTAACGGTTCCGCCGTCGACGGTGTAGTAGTTGTACGTGTCGTTGGCAGCACTCAGGGACGTGAAGGTCAGGTTGTCGTTCACGTACTGGGCCGAGGCGGCGAAAAAGCCGGTCAGTTCGGAGCCTGCGGGCTGGTTTACCACCGTGCCGATGTTGTCCTTGATGTTGCCTGCCTGCAAGACGCCGTAGACGACATCTCCGTCGACCAGCGGGTCGGCAATGTTGTCTGCGGTGCGGCCGTAGACGTTTTCAAAGCCGTCGAAGCTGATGTAGTTGTAGCCGCCAGCAAGAATCGGGGCTGCCGCGGCAAGGCTGGCCGTGAAAGCCAGGGTGACGACTGTCAGGATAAGGGTCTTGAAAATTCTCATGTCATTCCTCCAAAAAAAGTTGCGATTTGCCCTAGTTTAAGCAACTGGTGTGCCAAGTTGTTTTATCTATTTTTTTCAGCTTCTTAAGTGAGGCAGGTGGGTCCGTGAGGTCTGGCTTTGTAAACCTCCCCGACAGAATGTTCGGAAGCTCTTGACACTACCAGAAGCGCCAGTCGCCGGTACTCAGCACGTACAACGCCAGCGCGCCGTTCGTGACCGCGTGGCAGAGGATGCACTGGGCCAGACTGTTGGTGCGCATGTAGATGAATACAAAGACGACCCCGGCCAGTATCCCGGCCAGCCACAGGTTGTGTTCCAGACCGAAGAGGGCCGACGTCGCGATCACGGCAAGGGCGGTGAGCGCGCCGGGGCGCACCTTTTGGAAATCACGGTTCACGAGATACCGGGCAAGAAACGAGCGCCAGAAGAGCTCCTCCATGATGGGCACTACGAGCGTGGCTCCGGCCACGCGGACTGCAAGCATTGCGACAAGTGCCGCCCCTTGCGCTCCCGGCTCGTAGGGGGTGAGTTCGCCCTGTATGGCGAAGCCCCAGTCCATGTTCACCCAGGCGCCGCACAGCAGAATACCCACCGCGACTGTGACCGGGGTAACGCGAGCGTCGGCGAGTTCTTTCCAGCGGATTTCGGTGTAATGTTTTCTGAATACCCAGAGAAGCAGGGCAGTCAGCCCGGCCCGGAGCGGATACAGTGTGTCGAAGAAACCCGGTTCGAGCGCGTCTTCGGGGAGAAAAGCCGCGAGCTCGGCCAGAGCGATGAAGGTCATGTACGCGGCGAAGGGGATGATTCTTGCTGCTGCGGGGGAGATCATGAAGCCTTGATCCTTTATCGGTTTTTGGCCGACTGGCCCGTCTTGATGAAAACGTCACCCGTAAGGCCGGTGATGAGGTCCCGGTCCTCGTCCATGGAGACGATCACCTCCAGCACCTCGGTGTCAGCCTTGTCTCCCGGGGTATCCAGAGGCAGCTTCTTTTTGCCGGTCATCCTTCCGAGGCGAACGACGCGACCCTCGAACCGCCGGTTTCCGAAGGCATCGGAGACGAAGAAAGCGGACTGGCCCAGTTTGACCCCGGCCGCGAACTTTTCATCGACTTCGGCCCGGATGTTGTATTCCGTGGTGTCGCCGACGGTGAGCACCGGGCTTTCGAAGAATATTGAGACGTTTTCCCCGGCCCGTCGGTGTGTGCGCAGCACCACTCCGTCTATGGGGGAGCGCAGCAGCGTCTTTTCGAGGTTTGCCTCTCGCTCGCGGGCCTGCATCCTCGCTGCGTCAAATTCGGCGTAGGCCGAGGCGATGTCTTCCTTTCGGGACTGGTCCTTGGCGATGAGATGGCGCTGGACCGCCTCCTCGTACTGCTTCTGGGCCACGCGGAAATCCCTTGTGGCGCGGTCGACCTCTTCCTTTGCGATGAGGTTCTTCTCCAGCAGTTCCTTCCTTCGCTGCATCTCGACCCGAGCGTTCTGCATCACCAGCCGGGCGCGCTCCACGGCGGCCCATGCCTCGCTTTTTTCCTCCTTGCGCGCGCCTGCCACCAACTTCTCATAGGTAGCCCTGCGCGCCTCCTGAATGGCCTGAGCCGAGGCGAGCTGGGCCTGATAGTCCTCGTTTCGAAGATTGGCCAGCACCTGCCCCTTTCGTACCGGGTCGCCCTCCTTCACGGAGACCGACTCGATGAGGCCGCTGATCTCAAAGGCGAGGGCTCGTTCCTCGGAGACGGGTTCGACCCGTCCGTAGGCGGCGATCCAGGGAGAGGACTCCTCAAGCGGCGGCACGGACTCGAAGGCCTCGGTGGAGTTGTCCACCTGCGGCAGCAGTCGTGCGAGCCATCCCGGCGCCTGATAGTGGACGGCAACGGCGAGACCTGCCGTGAGGGCGAGCAGAAGAAGCAGTACTCTCATGTTTTCCTCGACTTTCGAATGTTGTTCATTTCCTTCGGCGGAAGAAGCAGGCCGTCCTCGATGGTGATGATGCGGTCGGCGAACTCGAAGGTTCGCTGGTCGTGCGTTACCACTACGACGGAGCGGGTGCCGTCGTCGGCGAGGGAGGACATGAGGTCCATGACCAGCCTGCCGTTTTCTGAATCGAGCGCGGCGGTGGGCTCGTCAGCGAGGATGACCTTGGGCGACCCCGCCAGTGCGCGGGCGATGGCCAGCCGCTGCTTCTGGCCGCCGCTGAGGGTTTCGGGGTAGACGTGCGCCTTTTCAGGGAGGCCCACGTTCTCGAGAGCGGCCATGGCGGCCGCCGCGGCGTCTTTTTTGCTCATGCCTCGCAGGTCGAGGGCCACCATGACGTTTTCGATGACGGAGAGGGTCGGGAAAAGGTTGTACTCCTGAAAGACGAACCCGAGGTTGTCGAGCCGGACTCTGGCGAGGCTGCCGGTGGACAGCCCGGTGACCGACTGTCCCGCCACCACCACGTCGCCGTCCGTGGGGCTCAGGATGCAGCCCATGATGGAGAGCAGCGTGGTCTTGCCGCTTCCGGACGGTCCCATCAGCAGCAGGACCTCGCCCTGTTTCACCTCCAGATCCACCCCGCGCAGGGCGTATTCCTGCGACGGCGGTTCCCCGTATCGTTTGGTCACTCCGGTGAGCGATATGGCGGTGCGTGGCTGCTGCATGTCATCGTCCCTTGAAAACGAGCGCCGGATCGAGGGTCATGACCTTCCGGATCGAAATGAGCGAGGAGCTGACGCACATGACCAGCGTCAGGAAGAACATGCCCACGGCCACCTCGAGGGGGATGATGATCGCCATGGCAGCGAACTGGCTGATGCTTGCGGCAAGGTAGGAGATGGCGATGCCGAAGCCGTAGCCGAGAATGGCGCTCAGGGTCGCCTGCGTGATGAGGATGAAATGGATATAGGAGTTGGGGGCGCCCATGGCCTTGAGCGTGGCGAACTCGCCGATGTGGTCCAGCGTCGTGGCGTAGAGCGTCTGGGCCACGATGACCGTGCCCACCACCAGTCCGAGAAAAGCGGCCAGCAGGATGCTTGTCCCGGCACCGGTGTTGAGCATCCAGTATTCGCGCGTCTTGTCGCTGAATTCGCGGGTGGTGTAGGAGTCCACGCCGTTCACGTTGCGGGCGATGGAGTCCCGCAGCTGGCCGGGAGTGATGCCGTTCTCCCCTTTGGCGAGGATGTACGTCAGCTCGTCGGGGCGCAGGTGCGAAAACTGAAGGGCGGTCTTGTATGACGCAAAGACGAACGGAGAGGTGGTGAACGAGCGTATGCCGCGCGTGAAGGCCACCACCCGCGCCTTCTTGCTGTTGATCTCCACGCTCTCGCCCTGTTTGCCGATGCCGAGCTTCTCCATGTAGAGCTGGTCTGCCACCACGGCGTCCTTGAGGTCGAGCATTGCGGGCGTGCCTTTCACGAATCCCCACGGTCCGCCCATCTCCTTGTCAGGCTCGAAGCCGATGATCTCGATTGATTCCTGCCCGCCGTCCGGTTTTTTCCAGTCGGCGAACTGGATGATGAACTTGGAGGCCTTCTCGACTCCGGGGGCCGAGAGCACCTGATAATATTTCTCCTTGGTCAGGGGCAGGGCGATGTCGAAGTTCTTGACGCCGGGGGAGGTGACCCAGACGTCCGCGCCGGAGTGGTCGATGACCGCCGAGATGGTGTGCGTGAAGCCTATGAACAGTCCTATCTGGATGGTGATGAGCACGACGGCGAACACCACTCCCGTCAAGGTCACGGCCAGCCGGACCTTGTCGTGAAGCAGGTTCTGTCGTGCTATCGTGACGATCATGGCGCTACGGGCTGGGGTGTTTGGGCGATATACCACTGGGACGCGTAAGCGAGCCCCTTGTCGACCGACGTGTCCGGACAGTAGCCGAGGAGCTCACATGCCTTGGTCACATCCGCCACCGAATGTCGGATGTCACCGGGACGGAACTCCCTGTAGATCGGCTCCAGCGAGGTCGCCTCCGGATTTCGGCGGGCCACGATATCCCGTATGTGCCCGAAGAGCTGGTTGAGGGACGTTTTCTCACCGAGGGCCACGTTGAAGACCTGCCCCTTCGCCGCCGGGTTTTCCGTGGTTGCCGCGAGGATGTTGGCCTGGACCGTGTTGGAGATGTAGCAGAAATCCCGCGTGGTTTCTCCGTCGCCGTAGATTTCGGGCCGTCTGCCGTCGAGCACGGTGGCAAACCAGCGGGGAATCACCGCCGCGTAGGCGCCGTTGGGGTCCTGCCTGGGGCCGAATACGTTGAAATAGCGCAACCCGATGCACGGAAAGCCGTAGCAGGTGTTGAATACCTCGGCATACAGCTCGTTCACGTACTTGGTCACCGCATAGGGGGACAGCGGCACGCCCACCATGTCCTCCTTTTTCGGAAGACCGGGCAGGTCGCCGTAGGTGGAACTGGATGCGGCGTAGACGAAGTTGCGGACGTTGGCGTTGCGGGCCGCCAGCAGCATGTTCAGGAAGCCGCTTATGTTGTTGTCGTTGCTGAAGGCCGGGTCGTCCAGCGACCACGGCACGCTCCCGATGGCCGCCTGATGCAGGACGTAGTCGCTGCCCGAAACGCATCGCGTGCAGTCGCCGGGGTTGCGGATGTCACCGTGTATGAAACTGAAGCGTTGCCACTGTCCGGGTTTTACGGACTTGCGCACGTCTTCAATGTTGTGTTGGTAACCGGTTGAAAAATTGTCCATTCCCACCACGAACTGATCGAGCCGAAGCAGCGTTTCCACCAGATGCGATCCGATGAAACCGGCGGCTCCGGTTACAGTCCAACGGCGGGGTTTGAGTCGAAGGGTTTCAAACATCCCGTCTGCAAGGTTTTTCCTCATCTGTCCCTCTCCGTTGCTGTCCAGAGTATTTTTTGTTCCGAAACTCTTCTGAGCAAAAAATGTGACAGTGAAATTCAACTTGTCCAAGATGCTGATTTTAATGGTTTAAAAAAAATTAAGAATTCATACTTTTCTCGTGCGGATAATGGGACGGCTCACTTCGTGCCGAGAGGCAGGCGCCCCTGTCCGACTTTGCCGGACATGAGCGTCCGAAGCGGGTGATCCACAGATTGTTGATCGCATATAACTATATGTAATTAATGGTGTAAAAGGTCTCAAATGGGCTTGGCATAATTCTGGCTATTTAGGGGGCAGGTTGCAGGACGATTGCCGGTGCCGCCGGACGGGATGCGGCATCATGAATCCTCACTCAAGAACCCGGAGGGTCGTTTTGAGATTCCTTTTTGCGATAATCCTTTTTGCCGTGCTTCTTGCCCCTGTGGCCGGGTGCGGCAGCAGTGTCGAAGAGATGATGAACGAGGGTGCCACGTATCTTTCCGAAGGGAACCATCAGGGTGCCATAGTCATCTACAAGACCGTGCTGGAAAAGGCCCCCGAAAAAATGAAAGCCAGATACGGCCTCGGCCGGGCCTATCTCATGGCCGGCAAACTTGATCATGCCGAAAAGAGTTTCGAGAAGTATCTGCGCCAGAATCCTTACGACAAGCGTGTCAATCTGGATCTGGGGCGGATCGCCCTCGCGCGGGGTGAATTCGATGAAGCATCGGTATTGCTTGAGAAATACTGTTCGGAGAATCCGGACAGCGCCAAGGCACAGGAATATCTCGCGGCTGCCTATTCCGGACTCGGACGCCATCAGGAGGCGCTTGAGCGACTGGAAAAGGTGGTCCGCCTTGCCCCTGAAAGGGATACGGCCCGCGTTGCGCTGGTGCGCACCTACGCCGAGCTGGGCATGAAGGAAGAGCTGGACGATTCGCTGGCCGCGCTCCTCGCCAAGTGGCCCGACCATCAGCAGGGGCTTTACCTCCTGGCGGCGCGTCAGTCCGCAGAGGGCAAGAGGGAGGAGTACTTCCGCACTTACGAACGCCTGAGCAAGGCGCATCCCGATGACCCTGTCGCCCGCTATATCGTGGGGAAGAACCATATCGAACAGAAGCAGTTCGACGACGCGGAAAGCGTCGCCGAGTCGCTCAACAAGACTTTCCCGGATTCCCCCGAGGGCGACAAGCTCACAGGGCTGATCCAGTATACCCGGAAGGATTACGGCGGGGCCATCCAGTCCTTCCAGAAGGCCCTGACCAAAAGACCGGAACTGGAGACCCTGTTTTTCCTTGGCCTCAGCTCCTATGGGAAGGGAGACCTCGAAACCGCCATCACTCATTTCCGAAACGTTGCCGACCGTTCACCCAAGTTCGTGCGTGCGCGGGAGATGATCAGCGCCATTCTCCTTCAGCAACGGCGCGTGGACGAGTCCATGGTCGAGGCCCGCAAGGTGCTCGAAGCGGACCCGAACAACGTGGCCGCACGGATGACCCTCGGCGACGCGCACATGCTGCGCGGCGAGCGTGATCAGGCGCTGGAGATGTACTCCACCGTGACGCGGGACCGTCCCGAAGCCACCGGGGCTTATATGAAGATAGGCGCGCTGCAGTATTCCCTCGGCGAACTGACCGAAACGGAGAATACGCTTCGCGAAGCCATCACTTCCGCGTCGGACAGCTTCCGCCCGCGCGTGATTCTCGCCTCGTTCTATCTCAGAAACGGCGACAGGAATCTCGCTGAACAGACCCTGACCGAAGGGTTGACCGGTGGCCCCGAGGACGTTGCCATTTACAACCTGCTGGCCCGCATCGCGCTCTCGGCCAACGAGATGGACCGCGCCGAGGAGTTGCTGGCAAAGGCCAAGGCGGCTGATCCGAAGAATCCTTCGCCGTACCTCATGCGCGCCGGCCTTCAGCTCGCTCTGGAGCAGCCCGAAGAGGCGCTGGCCGAATACGATGCCCTGCTGGAACAGCGGCCCCAAATTCTTCGCGGACTGCTCGGCAAGGCCGCCGTGCTGGAGCTGATGAATCGTCCCGAAGAGGTGGAAGCCTGCTTTGAAAAGGGGCTGCAGACCGACATACCCGAAGCGTACGCCGGATATGCCTCCTACAAGGTTCGCCAGCAGAAGCCCGAAGAGGCCCTGAAGCTCGTTGAAAAGGGGCTTGAGGCGCATCGCGGTCACGCCGGTCTTGAGGCCATGCAGGCGGAAGTGCTGCTGGGCATGAAGCGCTATGACGAAGTGCTGGAAATCTGCCGGGAGAAGGAGCGCCACAGCCCCGGTTCTTCCCTCGGGCTGAGGACCAGAGCCCTCATGATGAAGGGCGACTTTGAAAAGGCCCTCGTGGCCGCGAGGCAGATCACAGACTTTCAGCCGAAGAATCCCGGCGGATACCTCACGCTCTACAATATTCACCGTCGTCTGGAGCAGGAAGGCAAGGCTGTCATGGCCCTGGAGCGCGGACTCGACATGTGCGGCCCCACGCCCCAGATCTTCCTGACCCTCGGCAGACACTTCGCGGGCAGCGACCCGCGGAAGGCTCTGAACTACCTCGACGCGGCGATAAAGCGCGACGACAAGTTCTACCCCGCCTATTCGGCGCAGGGCAGCATCTACCAGTCCATGGGTCGCATGGATGAAGCGGTGGAGCGCTATAACAGAACGCTCGAACTGTCCGACCGCTACGTGCCCGCCCTCAACAACCTCGCGACGATCTATGTGGAGAATCCCGAGACCGCCGCTGAAGCGTTGCGTCTGGCCTATACGGCCTACGTGAACTCTCCGTCCAACCTCGCGGTCATGGACACGCTCGGCTATACGCTCGCCAAGAACGGCAAGGCCGACGAAGCGGTGAAGGTGCTGGAGAAAGCCCGGGAGCTGGATGGTGAGAACGGGGCGGTGCTCTACCACCTCGGCTATGCCTACCGGACGCAGGGCAATGTCGAGCAGGCAAGGCTTGCGCTGAACGGAGCGCTCAAGAGTTCCGACGCGGACAGTGCCGAGAGGGCACGCAAGCTGCTCGACGAGATCAACGGCGGATAACCCGAGGAGATATCATGGTCACCTATGCCTCCATACGCGTTTTCAAGAGTTTCGTGATTCTGGCCCTTGTTCTGGGCTTCATGCCGCTTGCGGCGTTCAGGGACATGCCGGACATCTTCGTGCTGTTTGAAACCAGAGGCATGGACCTCGCCGCGCTCGCTGGGATCATCATCCTGTCGTCCGTCGCGTCCGAAATGATCATCAAGGGGGCGCGCCGCAGGGGCAAGGAGGGCTTCAGCGGACTGCTCCTGAGCCTCATCATCGCCACCAACGCCGCGTTTCTGATCCACTGGCAGGTGGGCATGTTCACCAGGCTTGAGGAAGTGGTGCTTCAGATCCTGTGCTTCTTCGGAGCGACCAGCGCCCTGTGGATTCTTGCCTCGCAGAACGTCATGCGCTTTCCGGGCATGGTGCGGCGCGTGGTCATCGTCGGAAACGGCGCCATGGCCGAAGACATGATGCAGCTCGTGAAGTCCTCCAACGGACGTTACGAACTCCGCGACTACATTGAATGCCGTCCCGGCCAGTTCAGCGATCAGGACCCGGACAACCCGGTGACCATGGACATCCTCAGCCGCGCCAGAAAGCTCAAGGCGCACAAGATCGTGGTGTCCCTGTCCGAGCGCAGGGGGGCATTCCCGCTGCAGGAAGTGCTCAACTGCAAGCTCAGCGGCATGGAAGTGCTGGATGCGCCCGGATTCTACGAGCAGGTCAACCGCAAGCTGATGCTGGAAAACATTACGCCCAGCTGGTTCATCTTTGCTCAGGGGTTCAGGATCACCGGCCTGCGGCGCATTGTGAAGCGGATGCTCGACATCGTCCTGAGCCTCTTCGGGCTGATGATCGTCGGGCCCTTTCTGCCGCTGGTGGCGATAGCCGTAAAGCTCGACTCTCCCGGACCGGCGCTGTTCAAGCAGGTCAGGGTGGGGCGGGGCGACCGCGAGTTCCTCATCTACAAGTTCAGGACCATGCGCTGTGACGCGGAAAAGGAATGCGGCGCGGTCTGGTCCGACAAGAACGACAGTCGCATCACGCGGCTGGGCAACTTCCTGCGCAAGACGCGCATAGATGAGCTGCCGCAGCTGATCAACGTGCTTGCAGGGGAAATGAGTCTCGTGGGGCCGAGGCCCGAGCGCCCCGAGTTCGTCAGGGATCTCAAGAAGATAATTCCCTATTATTCGGAAAGACATTTCGTCAAGCCGGGCATCACCGGCTGGGCACAGGTCCGTTACCCGTATGGGTCCTCGGTGGAGGATTCCATCGAGAAGCTCCGCTACGATCTTTACTACATCAAGAACTACACGCTCCTGCTGGATTTCAGGATCATGTTCGCCACCGTGGCGGTCATGGCCCGAAAGATGGGGCGCTAGCGGACATGAACGACGACCATGGGGTCGGGAGAACGAGAACTTCAAAAAGTCGGGGGACTGTCGTGAAGAGTTTCATCTATGCCTTTTGTCTGGTCCTGGCACTTGCCGCACCCTGTTTCGCATCGGATTACTCCATAGGTGAAGGAGACGCCCTTTCCATTCAGGTATGGGGAGAGGATGAGCTCCAGACCCAGACCGTGGTCCGGCCGGACGGGAAAATTTCCATGCCCGGCATCGAGGACGTGCACGCGGCCGGTCTCACCGTGCAGCAGCTCAAGCAGAAGCTCTACACCGAGCTTTCCGAACTGGTGCGCGAGCCCCTGGTCAACATTTCCCTGCTCAACAGCGCCAGCAGCAAGGTCTACATCGTTGGCGGCGGGGTGGAATCGCGCGTTTTCGACCTGACCCAGCGCACCACGCTGCTGCATCTGCTGGCCTCGCTCGGTTCTCTGGCGGCGGCCGACCTTCACGAGGCCTACGTCTACAGGGACGGCAAAAAGGTCATGAAGGATTTCCATGCCCTGTTCACCAAGGGCGACTTCGAAAGCGACATCAAGCTCGAGCCCGGCGACACCGTGTTCATTCCTCTCAAGGAGAACATGAACGTTTTCGTGCTGGGCGCCGTGACGCAGCCCAAGGCCATATTCTGCCGCGAGGGATTCACGGTGCTCGACGCCCTGCTCGAAGCCGGCAGCTTCAACAAGTATGCGAACGAGGACACGTTCACCATCGTCCGCAAGAACGGTGACGAACGCGAACGCATCGAGGTGGACGCGCACAAGCTGATCAAGAAGGGCGACCTCACGGAGAACGTGCTGCTCCAGCCCGGCGACTACATCATCGTCAGCGAAAGTTTCTTCTAGCCCCGGATAGGACATGAATACGCAACAGCAAAACAACACCGGCGATCAGGGCGATTTCGACATCATGCGCTATCTGCGTCTGGTGTTGGAGCGCAAGGGCCTGTTCCTGAGCGTTGCGCTTCTGGTTATGATGGGCGCGGTTGTGGTCAGCTACGTGATGCCGAAGAAGTACACGGCCAAGAGCCTCGTATTCATCGAACAGAACGTCATTCAGGATCTGGTCAAGGGCATCGCCATCACGCCGTCCATGGACATGAAGATCAAGGCCATCAAGGTGACCATGCTCAGCCGGTCCATGCTGCTCAAGGTCATCAAGGACCTCGACCTTGACGTCAAGCTGCGTACCGGAGCGGACTGGGACAACCTCATCCGCACCCTCAACAGCAAGCTCGAGATCCGGCTGGACGAAAAAAAGGGCGTCTTCGACATCTCCTATACCGACCGCGACCCCGTGCTGGCCCGAGATGTGGTCAACACCCTGACGAGGCTCTACATCGAGGAGAAGACCTCGGAGAAGCGCAAGGAATCCTATGAGGCGACGCAGTTTCTGGCGGAGCAGATAGCCACCTTCAAAAATCGTATCGAGGAAATCGAGCAGGAAATCGACGACTTCAAGAGCGAATCCGGTCTGATGCTCGCCACTGACGAGGGGTCGATACGTGCGAGTATCGACCGCGCGGAGCAGCAGCTCGAGGGCATTCAGATACGCCTGGACGAGCTGAATACGGCTCGGAGCATGATCGTCAGCAACACCCCTTCGCGCAGTAAGCTGATGAATCAGGAGGCAAGGCTCCAGACGCTTCTCACGAGCTATACCGAACAGCACCCCAAGGTGATCCGGCTGCGGAAGTCTATCGAGGCCACCAAGCGTCAGATTCGGGAAAACGGGGACATGGAACGTCAGCAGATTTACCGCTCGGGCGATTATCAGGGCATCAAGGTCCAGCTGAAATCCCTCGAGACCAAGCGGGACAATCTGGAAGAGGAGATTCGTAAGAATCGCGAACTCCTGAGGCAGATTCCCGCCCTGAAAACGCAGCTGGCCGAACTGGAGCGTCGCCGACAGAACGAGGTCATCATCTACGAGAAGCTGGTGTCTCGCTACGGGCAGTCCGAAGTTTCCAAGGAGATGGAGCTGCAGGACAAGTCTGTCTCGTTCAAGGTGCTCGACCCGGCCGTGGTCCCGTCCATCCCCACGAGCCCCAACCGGCCGATAATAATGGCCGGCGGCATGGCGGGAGGGTTCGGACTGGCGCTGGCGCTGATCGTACTGTTGGACTTCATCAACCCGTCCATCAAGACGGTGGATGACCTGCGCGGTCTGGGGTTGCCGGTTTTCGCCGTGGTCCCCAAGGTCCGCGACCCGGAAGAGGACCGCAAACGCAGACTGCGGAATATCCGTCTGTACCTCATCTCCGGGCTGGTCTTTTCCGTGACCCTTTTCTTCCTCGCGGTGGAGCTTCTGCATCTCCCGCTGGTCGACAACACGCTTGAGAAAATCAGGGCCGCGCTGGCCTAAAGGAACGGTTTCATGAGTCGTATAGAACGAGCCCTCAGGGCAGCGACGGAAATGCGCGGAGAAGAGCCCCGCCGCCGCGTGGAGACGCGCGGCTACATGCACCGCACCCCGCAGCCGCCGCAGGAGGTGCTGGACCGCATCGCCGAACAGCACATGCTGGTTTCGGTGAATGACCCGCAATGTCCGGCCGCCGAGGAGTTTCGCAAACTGAAGCAAAACCTTGTGCGCGTCACCAAGCGCGACGGGTTTCAGAATACCATCCTCGTGACCAGCGGCACCTCGGGAGAGGGCAAGAGCGTCACTGCGACCAACCTCGCCATCAGCCTTGCGCAGGAGTTCGACCATACCGTCCTGCTGATCGACGGCGATCTGCGGCGCCCCACTTGTCAACAGCTGCTCGGACTGGAGCCGGAGTTCGGTCTGACCGAGTGCCTCACTAACGGACGAGATGTGAGCGAGGCGCTCATAAAGACCGGGCTGGGCAAATTGACCTTCCTGCCTGCGGGCAAGGCCATGCAGAGCCCCGGCGAGCTGCTGGCCTCCCGGCGCATGAAGCAGATCCTCACCGAAATGAAGAATCGCTATTCCGATCGGTATATCATTGTGGATTCCCCGCCGGTTCTGCCTTTCGCGGAGACCAGAAGTCTTGCCCGGATCGTGGACGGAGTGGTGCTGGTGGTCAAGGAAGGACAGGTTACGCAGTACGAAGTGCGCGACACCGTCGAGGCCCTGAGCGGTTCCAACATTCTTGGCGCGGTCTACAATCAGGCCGCCATGGGTGTCGGCATGGGGTACTCGGGATATTCGCCCTACAAATACTATTACGCCGACTGAACTCATCGAGGTGTGGCTTGTACGAATCCTATTTCGACCTGAACTCGCGGCCTTTCGACCTGCTGCCCAATCCGGACTATCTCTACATGAGCGATACGCACGGGAAGGCTCTGTCGTACCTGAAGTACGGCATACAGGGCAGGATCGGGTTCATCCTGCTTACCGGCGAGATCGGGGCGGGCAAGACGACCCTTATACGGCAGCTGATCAAGACCCATCTCGACCGCGTCACGCTGGCGAAGGTTTTCAACACGCGGGTGGATTCCCGGCAGCTGCTTGCCATGATCAACGATGACTTCGGTCTGGAGACCGAGGGCCGGGGCAAGATCGAGCTTGTGCGCGACCTGAATGAATTTCTCATCGACGAGTACGCTCGGGGCAATCAGGCGGTGCTGATCATCGACGAGGCGCAGAACCTGTCGCTGGAGCTGCTGGAAGAGGTGCGGATGCTTTCCAATCTCGAAACCGATGGCGGGAAGCTGTTGCAGATCATTCTGGTCGGTCAGCCGGAGCTGCGCAAGACACTCGGGAGCCCGGCGCTTCTCCAGCTCAGGCAGCGCATTCAGGTCGCCTGCCATCTGACGCCGCTGAAAAAGAACGAGCTCAGGGAGTATGTCCTTTCCAGACTGGAGCGAGCGGGGAATCGCGACGCGCTGGTCTTCGGCGAAGGGGTGTTCGAGGAAGTCTACCGCAACACGCACGGCATCCCACGGCTCGTGAACATCCTTTGCGACTACATTCTCATGGACGCGTGCGCCAACGGAAAGTGCGAGACGTCCCGCGAGGATGTCATGGAAATCGTGGAAGATCTGGATTTCGAGCAGCAGTACTGGTCCGGCGAAGCCGGCGCGGCTACGCAGCAGTGCTCCAAAGCGTATCCTTCGGCGCGTAAGACCGCTTCCGGCCGCAACCGGCAGGCCGAGCGGGTGCTGCGCAACATCAAGGACATGGAGTCGCGCATAGACGTGCTTGAAAAGGAGCTGGAGAAAGGCGGTCAGGCTTCGGTGCTTGAAATGATGGACCGCCTCGAGCGGCTCGAAAACAGCCTCATGGCTCTAGGGGGCAGAGTGGACCACGCGCTCTCCTGTAATGGGGACATCGGCCTCGGAAGACCGGCGCAGGCGCAGGCTTCGACCGGCCCCGTAAGGGGGGAGGCGAGGTTGCGGCCGGGCAAGCGCCGGAGCTGGATCAGCCGCTTTCTGCTGGGGGATGGGTAAGACATGAAGACTCATGTTTCATCTTGCATACTTAAAGGTAATTGTGTACCAATGGTTCAATTTGGTTTTACTTGTGGCCAACCTACACCATGGACAGGTTATCGGCATGAAGCGTCTGAAAAACGGGATCATCGGACTCAAGATTCTTGCGCTCGCAATGCTGGTATCCGTTCTCTCCTCCCTTCCGGCCATGGCGGCCGACTTCACCATCAAGCCGAGATTCACGGCTGCGACGGAATACAACGACAACGTCAACGAGACCAGAAACGGCAGGGGCGATTATCTCGTCATTGCCAGGCCCGGGGTCACTGCCACGTACGACCATTCCAGGGTCCGGTTCAATCTGTCCTACGACTTCGAATACAAGGACTACATGCGCAACCGGCGGGACGACGAGCAGAACCACTCCCTGAACACGAATCTCAACGTGGAAGCGCTCAAGGACCTGTTCTACGTGGACGTCAGCGACGTTTACACAAAGAGGTTCACCGACGTTACCCGCGGCGAGGTCTCGGAGAACGACACCAGCGTCGACACCGTGGACTCCAACACGTTCACGCTCAATCCCTATTTCCGCTTCCCGATTCAGGATCGCACGCAGACCACCATCGGCGCGAAGTACGACGACATCTGGTACTCCGGCGAAGACAGCGTCGACAAGCAGATATACCGCCTTTACTGGGACGTGGAGCACGAACTGACCAAGCTCTGGAGCATGTCCAGTTCGGTGCAGTACGAGAATCACGAACCGAGAGACCCCACGGAAGACGGCGGTTTTGAAAGATATCTGGCCGCGCTGGGCGCAAAGTACACCTATGCCGAAGGGTCCGAGATCGATTTCAGGATCGGTCCCGCCTACACGAACTTCAAGGACACCAGTGATAGTTCGACCCTTCAGTTCCCGTGGCACTTCAACGTCACTCACGCCATGGATCAGGGGTGGACGGCAAGGTTCAATTCGTCTTTCGAGTACCGCGAGGACCCGAGCACGGCGGATACAAGGGCCATGCAGGATTATTCCGCAAGCGTGGTCAAGGAATATGACAGAGGCAGCTTCAACGTCGCTCTGGCCTACAACGTGTATGAAAGCACGTCCGAAAACTCGAGCGACACGAGCAAATGGGTACCTTCAGCAGGAGGCGAGCATGAACTGACCGAAAGGCTCCGCTTGACCTACGACGCATCGCTCGAATTGGAGAGTTCTCCGAATACGAGTACCAGGTGGCTCGTGGCAAACGGCCTTCATTACAGTTTTACGGAACGCGCCTCCGCCGGCCTGACTTACCGGTTCAAGAGCTACGACAGCACTGGCTCCTCCAGTGACTACGTCTCGAACACGGTGGGACTAGAGTTCACATGGAGCTACTGATGATTCCGAAAGACTGCAAACGGGAGGGCATGCTCGAACAGAAATAGTACATGACCACATATCCGCACAGGTTCAGCACCCGCTCTGGACGAGCCGCACAAGGCCCGTGTCGCCATAGCCGCAGACATGCCGCCATGGCCCGCTCTTCATATGGCGAACGTCCCGCAACCTTGATTCCCCTCGCAGTGCCTCACGCCCCTGATCTTCACAGGGCGGAAGGCGCTTTTTTCTTGCCCGCTTTCCCATTTGACCATTCTGGGCAGACCACATTCGCTTCGGCGAGCACCGTCGGAAGCGTCGGACCTTTTCCGCATACGGCAGGGCGTCTTTCGCCTGGTCCGGGGTGCCGCGTGGCTGGAGAGTGTGCACGATTCGTTCTTGATACCGGAACTTCGACCAACACCAACGCCCACGAGGTGGCCTCATGAACCTGAGAATACTTGCGGTTGCGGTGCTGATAGGGGGCGCGGGACTCTTCATCCGGTTTTACAGCGATGTGGCCACGCCTTTGAACCGGCCGTTCTCCGAGTTTCCGGCGGCGGTGGACCAGTGGCGCGCCGTTCGGGACTGGCGTTTTTCGGACAGGACGCTTCAGGTGCTTCAGCCCAGCGACTATCTGGCGAGGAAGTACGCGGGGCCGGAAGGCAGGGCCGTGGAGCTGTACATAGGTTACCACGACGGCGGGCCCGAGGCAGGGGCCATTCATTCGCCCAAGAATTGTCTTCCGGGCAGCGGCTGGTATCTCGAGTCCGAGAAGCGTCGCCGTATTCCCGTGGAGGGGCGGGAACTCGAGGTTGTCAGCGCCGTCTACCGGCGCGGGCAGAAACGCACCGTCTTCTATTACTGGTTCCAAGTCTGCGGACGTCCCGTCACCAATGAGTACGCGCTGAAAATAGGCGAGATTCTCGGTTCCGTGACCAGCCGCAGGCGCGACACGGCTTTTGTCAGGATTTCAGCGGACGGTCGGGGGGAAGTGGCCGAATCCGCGGTGACCCGCTTCGTGTCGGATTTCTATCCGACCATTCAGGCGTTTCTGCCGAGTTAGGCTCGCGTAGGAGGGGGAGATCATGGATATGACCATTCAAGCACTGGCTATTGCTCTGGCGCTGCTGTACCCGCTCTACCGGCTGGTGGGCCGGGACCGCGGGCGCTCCCGTATCGCGCTGTTCGTGGCGCTGTGGACCGTGGCGGCGCTCAACGTGTTCGACCTGCTCGCTCTCGAGTTCCCGCAGGAGTTCCTTGAGTACAAACGATACGCTCACGTGGCGGAAGGGCTGCTGTGTCCCGCGTGGATACTCTTCAGCCTGAGCTACTACCGACGCTTTTCGCCGGGTGATGTCTCCATAACTCAGCGGATTATTCTCGGACTCTCGTTCGTTCCGTTCGTCATGGCGCTGTTCTTTCCCACGCAGAGCTTTTTCTACTCGCCCGACTTTGCGCTGGACAACATGCTCTTTCTGGAGCCGGTGGCCTTTTTCTTCTACCTGCAGATAATGCTCTTTCTGGCGGTGGCCCTGTTCAACCTCGAAGCAACCGTCACCAACGCGCCACACGGCGCCAAGTGGAAGATCAAGTTCGCCATGGTCGGCAGCGGAACCATCGTTGCCGCCCATATCCTGTATTTCAGCCAGAGCCTGCTCTTCCGGGCCGTGGACATGGGCTTCGGCACTGCCCGCTCTCTTGGCGTGGTGATAGGCGTGCTGATGATTGCCTATTCCGAGCTGAGCCGGGGGTTCGACGAGCGCATCGTCATCTCGAGGCGGTTGGCGTACAGGTCCTTCGTGGTCCTTTTCTGCGCCATCTTCCTGCTGGGGATAGGCCTGCTTGGGGAGGGCATGAAGCTCTTCGGAGACGACTTCAACACCTACGCGTTTTTCGTGGTCGCCTTCTTCGCCTGTGTCGGGCTGGTGGTGCTCTCGCTCTCGGAGAACCTTCGCCGAAAGGTTCGTCTGGCGATCCAGCGCAATTTCTACGGCGAGAAGTACGATTATCGCATCGAATGGAAGAAGTTCACGGACCGCGTCACCTCCTCCCGGAGCAGGGACGAACTGTATCGCAATATTCTCACCGTCTATTGCGAAACTTTCGGCGTGGTCGGAGCGAGCGTCTTCATGCAGGGTCGTCACAACACGGACTTCATTCCGCTGCACTTCCATGAAATGGACGAGTCCGAATTCTCCATACCCGAAGAGTCCGAACTCATCTGGCTGCTCAAGGGTAAAAAGCAGATCATCGACATGCGAGCCGGGAAGTTCTCCTTCAACGAAGAGACCGACGCGTTCCTGCAGAGTCGCGAAGTCCGTTTCATCCTGCCTCTTTTCACCGGCTCCGGCCTGCTCGGCCTGATTCTGCTGGGGCCGCCCATCAATCCCGTGGAAATCTATGACGAAGAGGACCGGGAGCTCATGGAGTCCATCGCCCGTCAATCCGCGGCGGTGATCATGAACCTGCGGCTCGGCGACGAACTGGCCGAGGCCAGAGACATGGAAGGCTTCGGCAAGGTTGCGGCCTTTGTGCTGCACGACCTGAAGAATCAGGTCTATCCGCTCTCGCTGCTCGTGGAAAACGCCCGCGAATACATTAATGAGCCGGAATTCCAGAAAGATATGCTCGACTCGCTCTCGAACATCGTGGGCCGCATGAACGTTCTCATCGCCCAGCTCACGAATATCCCCGGCAAGGGCGAACTCAAGCTCAAGCCGGTGGACCTTATGGAGCTTGCCAAGGAAACCGCCAAGCTGATTCCCGACGCAAGGATCGAGTTCGAAGGAGGCGGCGTCAAGGCGCGGGTGGACAGCGAGGAAATCCGCAAGGTCACGCTCAACCTGTTCATGAACGCCATGGAGGCGGGCGGCGGCAAGCCGTTCAAGGTCATCGTCGAGGAGGACGAGGACGGTCCTAGACTCAAGGTCGTGGACTTCGGCGGCGGAATAGACCCGCAACTGCTCAAGGACGGCCTCTTTCTTCCTTTCCGAACGACCAAACGCAAGGGCATGGGCATCGGCCTGTACCAGAGCAAGCAGATCGTGGAAGCCCATGGCGGCGCTATCCTCGCCACCAGCGTAGAGGGCGAGGGAGCGACCTTCAGCGTCAACTTCCCCGGCATTCCCGTGACAGAGTAACCGGGCGAAATATCAAGGGTACGGAATTCATGCAGAAGCTACTCATCATCGACGACAACGACGAAGTGCGTCGCCAGCTCAAGTGGGGTCTTTCAAAGGGCGGCTACGAGCTGACCTTCGCACGCGACGGCGTGGAAGGACTGAATATGTTCAGGAAGCAGGAGCCCTCCGTGGTGACGCTGGATCTCGGACTGCCTCCGCATGAAAATGGTGTGGAGGAAGGACTGCGCTGCCTCGGCGAGATGCTGCGCATCAACCCGCTGTCCAAGATCATCGTCATCACCGGCAACGAGGAGCACGGAGCCGCGCTCAAGGCCGTGCAGGGCGGGGCGTATGATTATTACAAGAAGCCAATCGACCTGAACGAGCTCAAGATCATCATCGACCGAGCCATGTACCTGCAGACGTTGGAACAGGAGAATCAGGACCTTCGCGACTCCTCCGTGGCGGACTGCGGCATTGTGGGCGAGTGCGGGACCATGCAGGATGTCTTCACGCTCATTGACCGCGTGGCGGCCTCGGACGTGCCCGTGCTCATCACGGGAGAGTCCGGCACCGGAAAGGAGCTGGTGGCCCGAGCCATTCATGCCAAGGGGCCGCGCGCCAACAAGGACATGGTCTGCATCAACTGCGGCGCCATTCCGGAGAACCTGTTGGAGTCGGAGCTGTTCGGCCACGAGAAGGGCGCCTTTACGGGAGCCAACCGCACCGTGAAAGGCAAGGTGGAGTACGCTGAGAAGGGGACGCTGTTCCTCGACGAAATCGGCGAGATGCCCATGTCACTTCAGGTCAAGCTGCTCAGGTTTCTGCAGGAGATGGTCATCACCCGCGTGGGCGGGCGTCGCGACATCGAAGTGGACGTGCGCATCATCGCGGCCACCAACGTGGACATTCAGGAAGCCATGCAGAGCGGCACCTTCCGCGAGGATCTTTTCTACAGAATCGGCGTGGTCAACATAGTGCTCCCGCCGCTTCGCGACCGGGGGGCGGACATCGCGCTGCTGGCGAACTATTTTCTCAAGCGCGTCGGCGCGGGGACCGGAAGCCGGGGCAAGTCGTTCAGTCCGGAGGCGCTGGAGTGCATCAACGGCTACGACTGGCCCGGCAATATTCGCGAGCTGGAGAATCGCGTCAAACGTGCCGTTATCATGGCCACCGGGCCGCAGATTGCGCCAGACGATCTCGGCATCAACGGCGGCGATGTGCTTCGGCAGCGGCTGCATACCAACGACCTTTCGCTCAAGGAGGCCAGAATGCTTCTGGAGCGGGACATGGTCGAGGACGCGCTCAAGCGGGAGTCGGGCAACATCGTCAAGGCCGCCGCCTCCATTGGCGTCAGCCGACCCACCTTCTATGACCTGATGAAGAAACACGGCGTCCGAAACGCCTGATGGACGCATGGGAGCGGCAGTATGTGCGGTATAGCGAGTTTTCTGAGTTGCGGTGACTGGGCCGGGGAAAGCGGCCTGGACTGGCTTGCGGATTTCGCGAAGACGTTCGAGGGCTGTCGGGAACTCGATCCGCTGGAAGCGGCCGAGCCGCTGGACCGGCTGGCCGACTCATTTGATCAGCTCATGTCCTTCGAACTGCACATGGGACTCATGGCAGACCCTGCGGTGCTCGAAAACGCCCGCTCCCTTCGCGACAGCATCGCCCGGCTGACCGGAACCGCCGCAGTCGCTCTGGAGAAGGGGCCGCGCACCGACGAGCTTGAGGCGCTGCATGAAAAGTTGCGAGATTATCACTGGCAGCTGGACATGGAGGTGCTCGGCAACGTCGAGCGCACCGTCGCAATCATGCCGCAGGATTTGGCGGCCACCCCTTCGCGGCGCGACAGGCATTATCTGGCTTGGAGCTCGGAGCTGGTCCTCGAGGCCTTGGACAGGCTCGAAGTGCGCGGCCGCGATTCGGCTGGAATTGCCATAGCCTTCACGCTCCCTGCGGGTGTCGACCCCATGGAAGCGCTGAGCGACTCTCAACGTGAACAGGTCAAACGTCGTGCGGGCATTGGAAACGCCGATACCGGGCAGGTCCTCATGCGTAACCTCGAAGACGGGCGTACGGTGTGCCGCTTTCTCTACAAGGTGGCCCAGCTCGTGGGGCAGCTCGGGGACAACGGCGCGGCGCTTCGCACGGCCATCCGCCATGACGAGCTGCTCTGGAAAATGTCCGCCGGGCTTGAGAGCGTGAACATCATTGCCCACACCCGCTGGGCATCCAACGGCATCATCTCGGTTCCCAACTGCCATCCTGTGGACGGGCTGGTGGAAGGGGACGTGTCCACCGGACTGGAGAAGACCATGTTCGTGCTTAACGGCGACGTGGACAACTACCACACGCTGGTGGAAGAGACCGTGGTTTCGCGCGGGGCCTGCATCCCCAAGGTCATCTCCACAGACGCCAAGATTCTTCCGGTGTTATTTCATCTGGACGCCCCCGCGAAGGGCGATGCCGAGCAGCGCTTCCGCAGCGTGCTCAAGCGTTGCGAAGGCTCTCTCGCCGTGGTCATGCAGAACATGAACGACTTCGACAGCCAGTTTCTGGCTCAGAAGGGAAGCGGACAGAGTTTTTACGTCGGCAAGGTGCGCGACGGCTGGCTCGTGGCCTCGGAGGCATACGGCCTCGCCGCAAGAAGCCGCAGCTCTCATCCGCTGGCCGTCCACCGCGAGGGCGGGGTCTCCGTCATCCTGCGAAACGATGCCCCTGCCGATGCCGTGCCGCATGCCCGCTCGCTCGGAAGCGGCGAAGAAGTCCCGCTGCCAGAAGAGGCCATTGAGATATTCTCCCGCGACATCTTCCGGGGCGAGTTCGAGCACTATATCGAAAAAGAGGTACACGAAGCTTCGCAGTCCGTGCGCAATACCCTGAACGGGAAGTACGCCGTGCGTGCCGATCAGGTGGATTTTCTGCCGGCCGGGTTCGTGAACGGGCCTGAACTGGTCTGGCACATGACAGGGGACGGGAGCCTCGGGCGGATCATCTGTGTGGGGCAAGGCACGGCGGCGGTGGCGGCCATGGCCGTGGCCGAGCTCATGCGCCGGGCGCTGGACGGCAGCGGCATCTCCATTGAAAGCTACACCGGCTCGGAGCTCATAGGTTTTATGGGTGACAAGCCGATGAACGACGTGCTGCTGATTCCCGTCTCCCAGTCGGGAACGACCACGGACACCAACCGGGTGGTGGATCTGTGTCGAGACAGAGGCGCGTGGGTGAGCTGCATCGTGAACCGGCGAAATTCGCCGCTGGTAAAGAAGTCTGACTCCTGCGTGTATACCTCCGACGGTCGGGACGTGGAGATGGCGGTGGCGTCCACCAAGGCCTTCTATTCCCAGGTGGCGGCCGGGAAACTGCTCTCGCTGCTGTTCGCGGACTTGCTCGGCACGATGGCCAAGTCCGAAATCCTGCAGGAGATTCGTGCGCTGGAAGCGCTCCCCGATGCCATAGACGAAGTGCTCCGGGACAAGGAGGCCATTGCGGACGTGGCCCGGACATTCGCTCCCGTGTACCGGTACTGGGCGCTCGTGGGCAACGGTGCCAACCGCATCGCGGCGCAGGAGGTCCGGATCAAGCTCTCCGAACTCTGCTACAAGTCCATCCCGTGCGACGTGACCGAGGACAAGAAGCATATCGATCTGTCCACCGAGCCGCTGACGCTGGTCATGGCGAGTGACCTGCCGGAGATGGTGGTCATGGATACGGTGAAGGAGACAGCCATCTTCAAGGCGCACAATGGCAGGCCCGTGGTGTTCTGCGCCCGGGGCGAAACCCGGTTCGACCGGGTGGCCGAGGCCATCGTCAAGGTCCCGCGCGTAGGCGGCGGGCTGGACTTCCTTCTTGAGACCGTGGCCGGACACTGGTGGGGCATCGCCGCAGCCAAGGCCATCGACGAACAGGCGGCGCCGTTCCGGGCGGCCAGAGCCATGGTGGGCGGCATGATCGCCGACCCCGGGCGCTGGGACCGCACCGCGCTGCTGACCCAGCTCAACGCCTGCAACGAGCGCATCGCGTCAAAAGCCACGGATTCGGCGCTTCCGGCCCATGTTGGGGCCTCGCTCGCGAACTACATGCTCTGGCTCATGACGCAGCCTTCGGTCATCTGCGCAGCGGATGCGCGGCTCGACGATATCCTCGCGGTGCTGAACAAGGCCATCGAGGAGATGACCCGCCCCATCGACACCATCAGGCATCAGGCAAAGACGGTCACGGTGGGCATCAGTCGTCCGCAGGTGCTTCCGACCGCTCCGGACGGATGCAACTGATCCGGTTTCGGCTAACCATGCAAGGGAGGCGGTGATACATGGAAGCTCTGGCCGTGTTTTTTCTGGCGATGCTGGCTTACGCCGTCGTCGGCTACCCGTTTCTTCAGTTGACCCGGGCGAGGCTTCGGCCGGTAGGCGTCGGAACGGACGATCAGCCGCGCCCGATTTCCGTGATCATCTGCGTCCGCGACGAGGAAAGTCAGATAGGCGGTCGGCTGGATAATCTCCTGGCCATGGATTATCCCCGCGAATTCCTGCAGATCGTGGTGGTGTCCGACGGGTCGGTCGACGCGACCGAGGATATTGTTCGCTCGCGCGCCGCAGACGAGGTCGAGCTCGTGCGGTTGCCCGTGCCTTCGGGCAAGGCTGCGGCGCTCAATGTCGGGGTGGAGGCCGCGAGACACGATCTGTTGCTGTTCGGCGATGCTCGGCAGAGCTTTGCCCCGGATGTTGCGCGGCGCCTGGTCTCTCACTTTGCCGACGCGAGCGTCGGCGGCGTCTCGGGCAGGCTGGTCATCGCCCCGGAGGAGGGCGAGGGCGCCGCGGCGGGGGTGGGAGCCTACTGGGATTACGAAGTGCGCCTTCGCACCGCCGAAGCCGCCACGGATTCGGCCATTGGCGCTACAGGGGCCATCTATGCCCTCCGGCGCGAATGCTTCCGGCCCGTGCCAGAGGGGACGATCCTCGATGATCTGCTCATACCCATGCGCGCGGTATTGGACGGCTACAGAGTCCTCTATGATGCGGATGCCGTTGCCGTGGACCGCAAGCCGGTGCACGACAGGGGGGAGCTGGCTCGCAAGGTCCGCACCCTGTACGGCAATCTTCAGCTGATGCGGCTGGCGCCGGAGCTGTTCTCTCCCCTTGGCAACCGGCTGTGGTTCCGCTTCATTTCGCACAAGATGCTCAGACTTTTCCTGCCGCTGCTCTTTGCGGGCAGCCTGATATCCTGTCTTTTTGCCGGAGGATTGTGGACCCTCTTCGGAATGGTGCAGCTCGCCTGCTGGCTCACGGCCTGCATCGCGTATGCGACCTCCGGCGGCTCCCTGCCAGCGCGGGTGCTCTCCGCACTGCTGTTGCTCAACACCGCCGTGGTGCTCGCGTGGCACAAGTTCCTGACCGGAAAGGGGGACGTCTGGACCGCCGCATCGTCCAGTCAGCAGGCCGCATCCGGGGCGGGGAAGGCGCGATGAGGATTCTTCAGGTCCTGGACTCGCTCAATGTGGGCGGCTCGGAATCGCTGGCGGCAACCCTTGCGGAACGGTTTACCGCACGCGGTTTTGCCTCGCGAATATGTGCCCTCGGTGCCGACGGGGCGCTCCGGCAGCGGCTGGACGGCAAGGGTGTCCCTGCCATGCATCTCGGTGCTTCCAGCGGCATCCGTCCCGGTGCAATGTTGAGACTCGGACGCCTCATGCACTACGGCGCGGACGTTGTGGTCACCCATCATTTCCGGCAGCTCGTTCATGCCGCTCCCGGCGCGTTCGCTCTTCGAAAAAAGCTGGTTCACGTGGAGCACGACTACCATTCCTATGAAGCTCGTCCCGACGTGATGCGGCGGTTCGAGCAGATCGCCCCGATAGTTCGACAGTTCATCTTCGTGTCGGATGAAATTCGCGACTGGTTCGCACGGCGTCTGCCGAAAGCCGCCGACCGCTGTATCAGCATTCCCAACGGCGTGGATACGATCCGTTTCCGGCCGAATGCGCGAGTGCGGGATGAGGTGAGGGAGCTGCTCGGCATCCAGCCGAATGCACGAGTAGTGGGTACCTGCGCGCGGATGGAGCCGGTGAAGGACCTGAACCTGCTCATCGAAGGCTTTGCAAGACTCGTCGACGAGGGAAACAGGGATGGCCGTCCTTTGAACCTTGTGCTTCTTGGTGACGGCTCACTTCGGGAGGCGTTGCAGTCACGGGCGGAAGAGCTTGGCGTGCTGGACGTTTGCCGTTTCCCCGGCATGGTGCAGGACGTCCACCGCTGGCTGAACGCCTTGGATGTCTACGCCATCACTTCGCGGGACGAAGGGCTGCCTCTTTCGGTCATGGAGGCCATGAGCACGGAGTTGCCGGTGGTATCCGTCAATGTCGGTTCCATCGGCAACGTGGTGGATGACGATGTCGGCATCATGCTGGAGGGGCGCTCCTCCTCGGAGCTCGCCCGGGCGCTGGACGCCCTGTTGGCGGATGAATCCGCCCTGCAGGAGCGGGCCGTGGCAGCGCGGGCGCGCATCATGCGCGAGCATTCCGTGGAGGCCATGGTGGAAGCCTACCTCGAGGTCTTTCGTCAGGCCTGAATCAGTTGCACTGCGCGCCGCAGATGCCGACCTTGTTCCGCACCGAATCCGACGCTTCCAGATGGGCCTGCACCGCTCCGGCCATGATGTCTTCCGGGGCTTTGACGCCGTTGCAGTCCAATCCGCAGATTCCGTACACGGGGTCCACCCGGGCACCGAGGCGCAGTTTCTGCAGTTCGCGGTTCAGCTCTGCCGAAATCCGGTTCGCCACCACCTGTGCGCCGTCGATGCCGCTGTTGGGCAGCAGCAGGGCGTAACGCTCGTTGTCGAGCTTGGAGAGAATGTCGCTGGTGCGGATGCTCTGCAAGACGGGGCCGACCAGTTTGGCATTGAGGTCCTCGGGGGCGATCCCCACACGTTGTGAGACGCTGGTCATGCCGTTGAAGGAGAATATGACGAGGGCCATGGGAAAGCTGTGGCGCTTGCTGCGGTTGTATTCCAGCCGCAGCGACACCAGCAGGAATCGTTCGTTGAAGACTTTGGAGTGCGGGTCGAAGAGCCGCACCTTTTCGTACTCCTTACGGCACATGTGCAGCGCCACCAGCGCCGCCGCCAGATATCCCGAGGAGTAGGCCAGCAGCGCAAGGGTATCCATGCCCATCACTCTGCCGCCGAAGATGGCGGTAATGACCACCCACCCCAGCGGGTACAGGGCGATCATGAACAAATGAAGGGGAGTGCCCAGAAGCTTGTCGCGATTCATCAGGCGGGATCGAAGCATGGGTGACCTTCCATTTTTTCATGTGCGAAATAGAAGATACAAGCAAGTTCAACGCCAATCGCAAGGCTTTGGAAAATAGATGGTTTTTCTTTCGACTGCCGCAGAACGTGTAAGGGATGTCGACGGTTATGTCTGCCGGACCGACGTGGCAGCAGTTCGCCAAGGCAGTGCACTTTGTTTTCCCGAGTATGAAAAGGCCCGCTTCCCCTTGTCGGGAAGCGGGCCTTGCTATCGTGCGGGAGGCTGGAGCTAGTCGGAGTCGTTGTCACCGTTACCGGCGAGCCTGCCTATCTCCGTGAGCGCCTTGCCTCGCTGCTGCGCCAGCTTTTTCCATTTGCGCTTCTCCTTCTTGAGCGCTTCGACGGTGTGCAGCAGGTTCTGAATGGTGTTGGCCGGGTACCCGTGGGTGGCCCGGTTCCCCCTGCGCAGCTCCTCGTCGTTGCGCTGCTGGATGGCGGCTATCTGGTTGGCGTCGAGAATCATGATGATTCGTGGCTGCTAGCAGGCGTCGCAGAAGCTGTTCATGGTATATTCGGTGCGTTCCTTGTATTCCTCGCGCTTGCCCTTGTTCCAGCGGCTTACCGGCCGGTAGTAGCCCACAACGCGTGTGTAGACTTCGGTCTCGTCGCCGCAGGTGGGGCAGGAGAAGTGCTCGCCGTAGATGTAGCCGTGATCGCGGCATACCGAGAAGGTCGGCGTGACCGAGATGTAGGGAATCTTGGTCTTGCTCATGGCCTTGATCAGGAACTGACGCACGCTCTCTTCGTCCGGGGCTGCCTCGCCGAGGAAGGTGTGGAACACCGTTCCGCCGTTGTAGAGCGTCTGGAGCTTGTCCTGATGCTCGAGAGCGAAGAACACGTCCGGGGTGACGCCCACCGGGAGCAGGGTGGAGTTGGTGTAGTAGGGAACGCCGTCGCCCGAAGCGTAGATGTCGGAGTAGAGCTCCCTGTCAATCTTGGCGAGGCGGTAGCAGGTGCCCTCGCCCGGGGTCGCTTCAAGGTTGTACAGGTGGCCGGTCTGTTCCTGGAAGTCCAGAACCAGCTGGCGCAGGTGATTGAGCACGCGTTCCATGAGTTTGCAGCCCGCATCGGTGTCCACGCCCTTCTTGAGCAGGTTCATGCAGGCCTCGTGGCCGCCGATGAGTCCGATGGTGGAGAAGTGGCCGTTGAAGCCGTTCTTCAGGTAGCGGCGCGAGAACGGGAACATGCCCGCCTCAAGGTTGTGTTCCACGACCTTGCGCTTGTACTCCAGCGAGTCGCGGGCCATCTCCGCGTATTCGGTGATGAGGTCGATGAAGTCGTCCTCGTTCTGGGCGAGGTAAGCCAGCTTGGGCAGGTTCAGGGTGACCACGCCGATGGAGCCGGTGAGGTCGCCCGCGCCGAACAGGCCGCCGGTTTTCTTGCGGATCTCGCGCAGGTCCATCTGCAGTCTGCAGCACATGGAGCGCACGTCCTCGGGGTTGAGGTCCGAGTTGATGAAGTTCTGGAAGTAGGGCGCGCCGTACTTGGCGGTCATCTTCAGCAGCAGCTTGCCTTCCTCGGACTCCCAGGGGAAGTCCTCGGTCACGTTGTACGTGGGGATGGGGAAGGAGAAGATGCGGCCATCGGCGTCGCCTTCGAGCATGACTTCGAGGAAGGCCCGGTTGATCATGGCCATTTCCTCGGCGTATTCGCCGTAGGTGGTGTCCTGGAACTCGCCGCCGATGATGACCGGCTCGTTGGCGATGTGGGACGGCGGCACGAAGTCGAATGTGAAGTTGGTGAACGGGCTCTGCCCGCCCCAGCGTGAGGTGGCGTTCAGGTTGTGCAGCAGCTTCTGGATCTGCTGCTTCACGGTGTGGAAGTCCAGACCGTCGTAGCGCACGAATGGCGCGAGGTAGGTGTCCACGTTGTTGAAGGCCTGCGCTCCGGCCCACTCGTTCTGCAGCGTGCCGAGGAAGTTGACGATCTGTCCGCAGGCGGCGTCAAAGTGCTTGGCCGGGGTGGACGAGCAGCGGTCGCGCAGATTGAAGCCCTCCAGCAGCAGGTCACGCAGGCTCCAGCCCGAGCAGTAGCCAGCCAGCCCGAAGGACAGGTCGTGGATGTGGAAGTATCCGTGGGTATGCGCCATACGGACTTCTTCGGGATATTTGTCCAGCATGTACCTCGCCTGAACCGATCCGGCCATGTGCAGGATCAGGCCCTGAAAGGAGTGGACCATGTTGGAGTTTTCGTTCACCCGCCAGTCGATGTTGTCGAGATAGCTTTCGGTGACTCCGGATATGTTCAGGAAGGATTCGTTCTGGGCGCGCATCTCGCGGCGTTTCTCACGGTAGATGATGTAGCGCTCCGCCACCTTGTACAGGCGGGCTTCCATGAGAACCTGCTGGACCATGTCCTGGACCATTTCCTGCTCGGGAACGTCCACGTTCCGGAGCTTCTGCTCGACCTTCTTGGCCAGCCGGGTGGAAAGCAGGGGGTCCTTGATGCCGCTGCCCTTGAGGGCTTTGAAGATGGCTTCGCCGACCCGTTTGGTCGACCAGGTTTCGAGGCATCCGTCGCGTTTGAGAATCTGAACCGGCATGTGTCTCTCTTGAAAACAGCGCTTCGCGGAAAGCTGAAAACGCCGGACCACGGTGGACGGCGTTTGACTGTTTTGCAGGGTTGCCCTTTCGGCGCGGACGGCTGAACCGACACGGCACGGCAACTGTTTTTCTATTATATGAACCAATCATGACCCTCGGCAAAGTCCGCGCTTCGCTTCGGGCTGGATACGCTTCAGGCAGGTTTTCTGGCTTTCCCCGTCAGGCCCGCCTTCCCGCTTTGCAGCAGTGGCTCATGGACCTTTCCTTTCCCTTTAGGGAGGGGGTTACAGCGGCGGGACCGCCCCGGATTTTCACCGGATTCCCTTTTGCGACCGGTAGGCCACCTGAAGGACATCGTGAACGCGCAAGAACCTAGCCCAAGCCCTTTTTCGAAGCAAGGGGTTGACTGTCCGTCATGAAAACTTCTTGGGCGATGTCGGCTTAGGTCGTCGTAATTCCGGGCAATAAAAATTGCCCAAAACAGACGGCTAAAAATATACCGCGCGCGTGTGAAATTTTTCTGGAGGCAGCTGAAACGGGTCTGGTGCTCAAGCCTGCCGATTCAGTTCATCCTGAATGGCGCGGCTGGTGGGCGTAATGCACAGCCCGCCGCGCGTGGTGCAGCGCAGCTCTGAGGGGAGCAGCTTTCCGGTTTCGCGCATGGCGACGATGACCTCGTCGAGCGGGATCACGGGATCAAAACCGCAAAGGACCATGTTGGCGGAAACAATTGCATTGGAGGCGGCCATGGAGTTGCGGTTGACGCAGGGCAGTTCCACCAGCCCCCCGATGGGATCGCAGATCAGCCCCATGACGTTCTGAAGGGCCAGACCGGCCGCGGCAAAGGACTGCTCCGCCGTGCCGCCCAGCAGCTGGGAAACCGCGGCGGCGGCCATGGCAGTCGAAGAGCCGATCTCTGCCTGACAGGCGCAGGTTTCGGCCGCAAACGTGGCCTGATGCGCGATGAAGACCCCGACAAGCCCGGCGGCGAGCATGGCCTCTGCCTGCTTCTCCTCGGAAAGCCCCAGCGATTCGGCGACGGAAAGCACCGCTGCGGGCAGCGTCCCGCAGGACCCTGCGGTGGGTGCGGCCACAACGATGCCGCCAGCGCTGTTGCACTCCATGACGGCGGTGGCAATGAGCATCCCCCGGTTCATGACGCCCAGGTCGGCGAGCTTCGTCTGCTGTGCGTTCAGGGCCATGTCTGCCGCGATCGGCTCCATGTAGCCGGTTTTGGGCAGGCCGCCGCGCAGTCCGGTTTCAGCGGAAGCGCGCATGAAGCGGATGATCTCCTTCATGCGCTCCATGATTTCGTTTCGACTCGCGCCGCTGGCCGCCGCTTCGTAGCGGATTGCCAGCTCCGCCGCGCTGATTTTTTCCGCACGGGCAGCGTTCAGCGCTCCTGCGGCGTCCATGAAGGGCATGTCATATTTGAAGCGACCGCCCATCGGCAGGATGCGCTCCATGATGGAGACGCGGCATTCGCCCTCGGTATCCATGGCGCCTGCGAGCTTGAGCAGCGAAGGGGGGAAGGGGGATTCGGATGAAAAATGGACGAAAAGCCCGTTGGGTCCATCTGCGGCGGTGAGGCGAGCACCGATGACTTCCGCTTCGGCCTCAAGCTCTTCCTGTCGTGACGGATCGGGACACTGTGCGGTCATTTCGTAAAAATCGCCGCGAATGGAGACGGGGTGGCCGTCGATTTCGCATATCTCGAACATGCCGCCGCCGGTGGAGACTGTAAGAAAGGTCTGTGTGCGGCCGCTGACGCCGGTTGCGGTGATGCGCGCGGCGTTGGGATGCGGCAGGTCCAGCGGTTCCGTGGTGAAACGGTAGTCCCGCCCGCGTTCCGTTGCGATGCGCAGGGCGTCGACGAGTTGTTCATGCTCGGGACCGAAGCCGAGAAGGCCGCCGACAAACCCCATGTCGGTCCGCTGGCCCTTGTACGTGGCGGGGTAGGCTCCGTCTTCCTTGAAGGCGATGGTGGCGCGCAGGATGTCCTCGCCCACAAGCTCGCGCACGGCCTTGCCGATGCGGGTGGGACCTGCGGTGTGGGAGCTGGATGGGCCGGTCATGACGGGGCCGAGGACGTCGTTGAAAATGCTGGCCGGGCGTGCGGTGTCGGACATGGCGATGTTCCTTGCGTGAAATCCGTGGCTGATAAAGTGACGGGGCTCCGTCGAAACGAAGCCCCGTCCGGGACATGGGTGGAGGGTGGTCAGCAACCACCCTGAATGTTTTTCATGCGGTCGCCGTATACCTTGGCAAGTCCTCCCGTGGAGGTCTCACGGTAGAGGCTCGGCAGATCGTGGCCCGTCTGCTTCATGACCTGCACCACCTCGTCGAATGGGATGCGATGACGTCCGTCCGAGAGATAGGCCATCTGAGCGCGGCTGAGGGCGCGGGACGAGGCGCAGGCGTTGCGTTCGATGCAGGGGATCTGGACCAGGCCGTCCACCGGGTCGCAGGTCAGGCCGAGATGATGCTCAAGGCCCATCTCCGCCGCATATTCGATCTGTCGCACCGAGCCGCCCATGATCTGCGTGGCGGCGGCCGACGCCATAGCGCACGCGGAGCCTACCTCGCCCTGGCACCCCACCTCGGCTCCGGAGATGGAGCCGTTCTGCTTGATGATGGTGCCGATGAGTCCCGCCGTGGCGAGGGCATGGAGAATCTCGTTCTCCGTCGGCTCCTGCGATTCGCGCAGGTAGTACAGCACCGCCGGGACGATGCCCGCCGCGCCGCAGGTGGGGGCGGTGACGATGGTCCCGCCGCCCGCGTTTTCCTCGGAGACCGCCAGCGCGTAGGCGGTGACCTTGCCGGTCTGCTGGATGTCGGGGCCGGAGAGCTTGGCTTTCTTGTAATAGCTCCATGCCTGCCGCTTGAGGCCGATGCTTCCCGGCAGCACGCCCTGTGTGTCCAGTCCGCGGCGAACGGCGTCCTGCATGACCTGCCATACTTCCCGCAGGAACTCCCAGATCTCGGGGCCTTCGCACTGTTCCACGTACTCCCAGTAGGTGAGGCCCTTTTCCTCGCACATTTCCATGATGGAGGTCAGGTCGGGCAGGTCATAGACCTGAACCGGCGGCTCCTCGCCGTCGCCCGCGCCGCGCACGGCCCCGCCACCCACGGAGTAGGCCTGCCACGATGCGGTTACGGCGCCTTCACCGTCGAGGGCCTCGAATTCGAGCCCGTTCGGGTGTTCGGGCAGCTCGACCTCCGCCTTCCAGATGACTTCTGTGCGTTCGTCGCCCAGCACCTGAAGCACGGCCCAGTCGGTCAGGTGCCCCTTGCCGGTTGCGGCCAGCGAACCGTAGAGGGTCACGCGGAAGGACGCTGCCTCCGGGTTGCGGTCCAGGAAGGTCTCGGCCGCCTTCTTCGGTCCCATGGTGTGGGATGAGGACGGGCCGACGCCGATTCTGTAGAGTTCCCTGATGCTTTCCATTGTATACCCCTATTTCATGAGCAGGTTGACCAGTCCGAGAGACACCTCGGGCACGTAGGTCGTGATCAGCAGGGTCGGCAGCCAGGCGAAGACGAGCAGGAAGAGGGTCGGCCGGAGCATTCCGGTGAGCTGCGCGCCGGATATGCGTCCCGAGAGGTAGAGAAGTGGCGCCGTGGGAGGCGTGACGTTGCCCATGCCGAGGTTCACGCCCATGATAGCTGCAAAATGAACCGGGTCAACGCCGATCTGCGTCACCAGCGGCAGCAGGATGGGCGTTCCCAGCAGGATGCCGGAGACGTCGTCCATGAGCATGCCCATGAAGATCAGGAACACGTTGATCATCAGCAGGATCACCATTTCGTTTTCGGAGATGGTGGTCAGCACGCCCATGATCTGCTCGGGCAGGTTTTCCATGATGTAGAGTCTGGACAGGATCATGACAGCGAACATCATGGCCATGATGACGCCGGTGGTGGTCGCGGACTCGATCAGCGTGGACGCGAGGTTCTTCAGTTTCAGTCCTTTGTACAGGAACATGGCCACCGGGATGGCGTAGAGCACGGCCACGGCAGCGGCTTCGGTGGGCGTCATGACGCCGCCGTAGATGCCGCCGAGGATGATGACGGGCATCATCAGCGCCGGGGAAGCCTTGGCGCTCTTGCTGACGAAGAGTTTGGTGGTGGTGGCGAAGTCGCGGTGTTCGGCTACCTCGATTTCCGTGTTGTTGCGCAGCAGGTAGATGTTCACGAGGCTCATCAGCACGGTGACGATGATGCCGGGAACGAATGCCGCGAGGAAACAGGCCAGCACGGACTGGTTGGCCATCCACGCGTACAGGATCATCAGCATGGAGGGCGGAATCAGGATGCCCAGCACGCCCGAGTTCGCGAGGATGGCGGCCACGTGGCCCACCGGGTAGCCCGCGCGCTTGAGCTTGGGGATCATGATGGAGCCGATGCAGGACACGGTGGCGGAGGAGGAGCCGGAGACCGCGCCGAAGATGGCGCAGGTCACGACGGTGACCACCCCGAGGCCGCCGCGGATGCGTCCGGCGATGGTGTCCACGACATCGACCAGCTTGTCGCCGATGCCGCCCTTGTCCATGATGCCGCCCGCCATGATGAACAGCGGAATGGTCAGCAGGACGACGGAGTTCATTTTGGCGAAGCCGTAGGGCAGCAGAAAGCCCGGATCGTATCCGCCGGTGTAGAGAAGGTATGCGGCCGAGCTGAAGAAGGCAAACGGGATGGGGATGCCTATGAACAGCGTAACCACGAGAATAAGGATCGCTATTGCTACGGTAATGCTCATGAGTCTTTCCTCTTACTGGGCGTAACGGCCTGCGCGGACGTCGCGGATGAAGGAGGCCGAATCCTGAACAAGGTAGACCGTGTGGTACAGCGACATGAGCACGAAGCCGAGGCCGATGGCGCTGTGCGGGATGAGCATGGGCAGGCGGAAGACGGGGGACATGGGCATCATCTTGATACCCCAGGCCACGAATTCCACGGCCCAGACGGTCACCAGCAGGCATATACCGGTGGTCAGGAAGTCTTTGACGAGGTGGGCGATTCGACACCACTTCTCGCTGGTAATATAGCAGGTCAGGATGTCTGCCGAGATCTGGCTCTTCTCGCGGCTGCCCTGCGCGGCACCCATGAAGTAGAGCCAGAACGCCAGCATCTGGATGAGTTCCTCGGACCCGTAGAAGTCCGAACCGAAGACGTAGCGGGCGACGACCGCGTAGCAGATCATGCAGACGATGAGGATACTGCAGACCGTCATCGTTGCCTTCTGGAACTTGCCCAGAGCGCCCCAAAGCGGAATACGCGGTGCGTTTTCGATGGGTTGCATGGAAAATACTCCTTGCGTGGATTCGGGAAAATCCGTGTTTCTTGAGAAAAAGGGCGGCGTGGTCGGAGGGAGTGAGTTCCCATCCAGTCGGATGGTCCGGCCACGCCGCCGCTGTCTGGCTGGTTCAGAGCGCCGGCCGCGCTCGCAAACCCTTGGCTAGTAGGAGTTCATGATGCCTTCGAGGAGCTCGGGGGTCAGGTTCTTTTCGAGACGCTTCCAGGCCTTGTCGCGGACGTAGGAGGCGCACTCTTCGAGTTCCTTGGTGGTGAGCATGTGCACTTCGACACCGGCCTCTTCGAGCTTCTTGCGGTACATCTGGTCTTCGCTCTCGGCCATCAGGAAGGACTGCTGGCCTTCGTCCACGAATGCTTCCTCCACGGCCTTGCGGTCGGCTTCGGGGATGGACATGAACTTTTCCTTGTTCATGACGTACTGGGTGGACTCGAAGTTGACGTTGTACTGGTAGTAGTGGTTGATGACGTCGCGGAAGCCGAGGTAGTTCAGGTTCGGGGGACCGCCGAGCCAGCCCTTGACCACTCCGGTCTGCAGGGCGGAGTAGGTGTCGGCGTAGGGTAGGGAAGAGGTGCGGAAGCCGAGTTCCTCTGCGCCGAACTTGAACACGTCCAGGCCGGGCACGCGGATCATCATGCCCTTTTCGGTGCCGGGGGTGGTGACGTTCTTCAGCGGCTCGACGGTGCCGACGCCGATGAAGCCTTCACCGAAGTAGGAGAAGAACTTCACGCCCAGATCGTCATGCATCTTGGCCATTTCCTGCGGCAGGAAGGCGTCGCTGGCGAACACTTCGCGGATCTGGTCGTAGTCGCGGGCGATGTAGGGCAGGAAGCCTGCGCCCAGGCGGGAGTCGAACTGGTCCGGCACGGTGATGTGGCCGGCGTCGATGGAGCCGCGGATGATCTCTTCATAAATCTGGGAAGCGTCGCCCAGCTGGTTGGCCGGGTAGATCTTGACCTGCACGCGACCCTCGGTTTCCTTCTCGATGCGAGCCTTGACGCGCTCGGCGGCCTTGTGAGCCATGTGCTCGATGGGGTGCTGGGTGGCGAGCTTGATGACGGTGGGCTCGTTGGAAGCCTTTTCCCCGCCCTCGTCGTTGCATGCGGTCAGCGCGAACGCTGCGCAGAGACACAGAAGAAGTGCGATAATACGTTTCATGGTGTCCTTCTTATGATTGAAAAATTCTTTCATGACACTCCCCGGTCGCCCGGGGCCTCCTCACTCTTTTCCGGCCTTCAGAGTTTCCGGAATTGCTTTTCTGGAAAACACGAAACATGCCATAAATAAAAAAATCACACTTTTCAGTGCGATATGCGAAAAAGGTTCTGAGAGTTGTTTCGAAAAGAGCACGCATTGGCCCGAGAAGTGTTCAGGATGCGGGACGCGCGTCCCAAAAATTGGGACAGTCCCGAATGATGAACACGCAAAGAACCGACGACCGGAGCCGGCCGCCGGTTATCTGGACATGTCGTGGTCCTTGAGCATGGCGTAGAGGCGGGTGCGCGAGATGCCTGAGAGTCGGCAGGCTTCCTTGATGTTGCCGTCGGCCTCTTGGAGGAGTCGCTCGAGGTATGGGCGTTCGATGCGGGCAAGGCACTCCTTGCGGTAGTCCTTGAACTCGGGAAGGGGGCCGTCCAGCAGGTCGTGCGGGAATTGCGCCCGGTCGGGTGCCGGGGCGGACGGCGCGTCCGGTGGAATGGTCGCCGTCTGGTCAAGCGGCTCGTCGTGCTTGCCCACGGTGCGGCGCATGGCCTTGGCCCGGATGTCCACGGGCAGGTGCTCCGGGTAGAGCACCGGCTCGTCGCCGCCGCGCATGATGGTGCGTTCCATGGTCTGGACCAGCTCGCGGATGTTGCCGGGCCAGTCATAGTTCATGAGCACGTTGAGAAAATCCTCGGACAGCTCCGGGACGTCCTTCTCGTATTTCTCGCAGAGACGTTCGAGGTGGAAGCGGCAGATGGCCGGGATGTCATCCAGCCGTTTGCGCAGCGGGGGCATCTCGATGGCGCAGGCCTTGATGCGGTAATACAGGTCGCTGCGGAACAGTCCCTGCTCACACATCTCTTCCAGCGAGCGGTTGGTGGCGGCCATGAGCCGGAAGTCGCTGTCGAACTCCTTGGTGCTGCCCACGGGCCGGAACCGCTTCTCCTGCAGCACGCGCAGGAAGGTGGCCTGAACCGCCAGCGGCAGTTCGCCCACCTCGTCCAGAAAGAGGGTGCCGCCGTCGGCCTGCCCGACAAGCCCGGTGCGGGTGGTGTTGGCACCGGTGAAGGAGCCTTTGACGTGACCAAAGAGCTCGCCTTCCGCAAGGCTGGCAGGCAGCGAGGCGCAGTCGAGCACCACGAAGTTTCCCTCGGAGCGAGGGCTGTTTTCGTGGATGGTGCGCGCGATGACCTCCTTGCCGGTGCCGGTCTCCCCGGTGATCAGTACGCCCGCGTCGCCGGCAGCCGCCACGGAGATGTTTTCAATCACGGGCTGAAGAGCTTGACTGTCACCGATGAGCCGGTCGCGCTTGACACCGACCATGGCGGGCTTGCGGGCCTTCTCCCGGAAGCGGAGCGCGCGGTCCATGGAGAACATGATCTGCTTGAGGGTGCTGGTCTTTTCTATGTAGTCCCACGCGCCGTTCTGAATGGCCAGCTCCGCGCCGTCGGGGTCGCCGAGGCCGGTTATGATGATCACGTCCGGCCGGGTGGGGAACCCGCGGATTCTGGAGAGCGCGTCGATTCCGCTGCCGTCGGGCAGGCGTACGTCGAGAAAGACCAGATCGAACGGGATGCGGCCGAGGGTGTCCAGCCCTTCGGCGATGGTGGAGGCCGCGTGCGCCTCGTGCCCTGCATCCTCGGCCAGCTGGGTGATGATGGTGCTGATGTCCGGATCGTCGTCCAGCACGAGAATGGTTGCCATGCTTACAGTCCCTCGTTCCGTTTTTTGAAGCCTGCGGGACATATGTCCCATTTTGCGAAATTTGTCGAGCCGCCCCCTTGCGGCTCCATTTTGCTCGAAAATTCTATGCGTTATTACGCGTATTTGAGCCGAGCTTGCGCAAAAGGGTTGCGCGACTTATATTCCTGCGGCGGCCGGGACGTTCCATTGGGCCGCGAAGGGGAAGGACGTGATGGCAAAAAGAATGTCGGCTATGCGGCGCCCGTACGTAAAGTTCGCGGTGGCAGGATTCGTGGTGCTGGCCGTGCTCGGTGCGCTGTTCCTCGGCTCGTCGAGTCGTCAGCGGCTCAAGCTCACGCCGCAGGAGCGCGAGTGGATCGCCGACCACAAGAAGATACGACTCGGGGTCACTCCGTCAACCCGGCCGCTGGAATTCTTCGGTGAAAAGGCCGAGTACAAGGGCATGGTCGCGGACTACATGCACCTTCTGGGAGATCGGCTGGGCATCGAGTTCGAGGTGGTGGAGACCACCAACCTCAAGAACTTGCTGCAAAAGGCCGAGGAGCGGGAGGTGGATCTCATCGCCGCGTTCTGGGCCAACCCCGCGAGCATAGATTACATGCGTTTCACGCGCCCCTATCTGGTGATTCCCACCGTCATTCTGGTCAACAAGAATCAAAAGCGATATCTGCGGCTCAAGGACATGAGCGACATGGACCTCGCCCTGCCCAAAAGCAACGCCGTGATCGACTATGTGCGCAAGTATTATCCGGAAATCCACATACAGCCCGTCTACAACTATCTGGCCGCGCTGTTGCACGTCTCTTTCGACGAGATTGACGCCACTATCATATCTCTTCCACAAGCAAGTTATTTCATTGAGGAAAAAGGCATCACCAACCTAAGGGTTGCCGGACACACCGACTACAAGATTTTCCATCGCATCGCCACGCGCTCAGATTGGCCCATGCTCAACACCATCCTGCAGAAGGGGTTGGATTCCATCAGTCAGGATGAGCATGACCGTATTTACCGCAAGTGGGTCACCCTCGATCAGCATTACATATCCTTCCTGCTCCAGAACAAACGCTTCTGGGTTTATATTGCGGGCGGCGTCCTGCTGGTCGTTCTCTTCGTGGCCTTCATCATCTCCTGGAACCGTACCCTGCAGAAGCGCATCAGCGAGAGTACGCTGGAGCTCAAGAAGGAACTCAACGAGCGCGTGCGGCTGATGACCGCCATCGAGCAGGCGCAGGACGGTATTTTCATCATCAACACCGACGGGATAATGGAGTACATGAACCCGTCGTTCGAGCGAATGAGCGAGTATTCGCTCGATGATCTCAAGGGGCGTCACGTCTCCATCGTGCGCAGCGATGCCCACAGCGAGGATTTCTTCATCGAGATATGGGAAAGCCTTGAGCGGGGCGAGGTGTGGCGAGGACAGACGACCTACCGCAAGAAATCCGGCACGGACTACGTGGTGGACCTCAGCATCTCGCCCATTCATGACGACACCGGCCGCATGACCGGATACGTCGAGGTCGCCCGTGACATCACGGAACAGCTTCAGATGGAGAAGCAGCTGCGCCAGAGTCAGAAGCTCGAGGAACTCGGAACCCTCGCGGGCGGCATCGCGCACGATTTCAACAATATACTGGCGGCCATCCTCGGGTACGCCGAGCTGGCCATGCCGACGCTGGAGGAGGGCACGCGCGGGCACTCCAACATGGGGCGCATCATGCACTCAGCCAAGCGGGCCAAGGAGATGGTCAATCAGATTCTGGTCTTCAGCCGCAGGCGCAAGCCCGACAGCAAGCGCGTGGACATGGTCCCGCTGCTGCGTGAAGTGGACAACTTCCTCCGCATCTCCCTGCCGTCCACCATCGAGGTGCGGCTGGACATGCGTGTGGAGCACGGCTGGATACTCGGCGACTCCAGTCAGGTGCATCAGGTCATCACCAACCTCGGCACCAACGCCGCCTACGCCATGGAAGAGCAGGGCGGGCTGCTGGCCCTGACGCTGCAACAGGAGAAGCTCGATGTGCCGCTCATGCTGCCGGGAGGGAGGCTTGAAGCGGGCGATTACCTCAAGCTCACCGTGGCCGACACCGGCGTGGGGATTCCCGAAGATATCATGAATCGCATCTTCGACCCCTTCTTCACCACCAAGCCGCAGAGCAAGGGGACCGGACTCGGCCTCTCCATGGTGCACGGGATAGTGGGCAGCATGAACGGCGGCATCAACGTGCGCAGCACCCCCGGCGCCGGTACCGTCTTCGAGGTGTACATCCCGGAAGCCCCGGGGGCGGATGGTGGCGAGGTCGAACCCTCACGGCCGCGCTCCCGGCCCCAGCGCGGCAGCGGGCGCGTCCTTTTGGTGGACGACGAGCCGGATATGGTCGACATGTGCGAGCAGATGCTCACGGACCTCGGGTACTCGGTGGTGGGCGTCAACGAGAGCCGCAGGGCGCTCGAGCTGTTCGAGGCCGCGCCCGATGATTTCGACCTGCTCATCACCGACCAGACCATGCCGTACATGACCGGAGACAGGCTCGCGGCGGCGGTGCACGGAATCCGGCCCGACTTCCCGGTGGTGCTCTGCACGGGCTTCTCGTCTTCGCTGGACAACATCCGTCCGGGAGAGGCCGGCATCCGGGCCATCCTGATGAAGCCCTTCGACATGACGCGGCTTTCCAAGACGATCCGGAGGACGCTTGAAGAGAACCGGCGGCAGTAGGTGCGGCTCCCCGTGCTGCCGCTCGGTGTCCCGTTAATAATGTTTGGCCCTTTCCCGCTGAGGCATGATGCGGGAGGGGTGAGGGCGTATCCCTTGACCCGGGCCGACTTCTGACCTAGGTTTAACGATCTGAAAATGTACACTTGTCTGCCCGGCGAGACTGTTGCCGCAAGTGGTGCGGATGACGGCGAGGGAATGACGCGTCGAGCCGTTGGCAGAGGTGGTAAATACTCAATCCGCCCCGTTCGGGGCTTCATCACGATCCAAGGATATTCAACGTGAGTGAACAGGAAAACAGCAACGGTCAAGTGGAAAGCGGACCCCGCACGGAAGGCTGGTTCCATCTGGAAGTGCATCCGTGGGTCTTTTTCGGGTCTGCGGGTGCGATTATTCTGTTCGTGGCCGTCACCATCATCTTCCAGCAGCTACTGGGCAACGTGTTCCAGTCGATGCAGTCGTACATGTCCACCTACGCCGGGTGGTTCTTCATCGCCACGATCAATATCGTTCTTTTGTTCGTGCTATTGTTGCTGGTCAGCCGATTCGGTGACATCAGGCTGGGCGGCCCCGACGCGGAACCCGAGTTTTCCACCGGGGGCTGGTTCGCCATGCTCTTTTCCGCGGGAATGGGCATCGGCCTGTTGTTCTACAGCGTGGCGGAGCCCATGTTCCACTTCGTGGCGAACCCGCTGACGGAGCCGGGCACCACGGATGCGGCGCGCAAGGCAATGGACATCACCTTCCTGCACTGGGGACTGCACCCTTGGGGCGTGTACACCATCGTTGCGCTGGCGCTGGCGTTCTTCTCCTTCAACAAGGGGATGCCGCTCTCCATTCGCACCGCCTTCTATCCGATTTTCGGCGACAGGATTTACGGCTGGATCGGTAACATAATCGACATCATGGCCACCGTGGCGACGCTTTTCGGCGTGGCGACCTCCCTCGGCCTCGGGGTTCAGCAGGTCAACGCAGGGCTGGACCACCTCTGGGGCATCGGCCAGAGCAGCACCATTCAGGTCCTGCTCATCGCGGGGATCACCTGCGTGGCGACGTGGAGCGTCATCAAGGGCCTCGATCAGGGTATCCGCAGGCTCAGCGAGATCAACATCGCCCTTGCGGGCGGGCTGGCGATCTTCGTGCTGGTTCTCGGGCCCACCCTGTTCATCCTCAACGGCACGCTCGAGAACATAGGCTACTACATCCAGTTCCTGCCCCAGCTCTCCACTTGGAACGAAACCTATGAGCACACGCAGTGGCAGCATGGCTGGACCATCTTCTACTGGGCGTGGTGGATCGCATGGTCGCCGTTCGTGGGCATGTTCATCGCCCGCGTCTCCTTCGGCCGCACCATCCGCGAGTTCATCATGGGCGTGCTGTTGGTGCCGACACTGATCACCTTCCTTTGGATCACCATTTTCGGCAACACCGCGCTGTACATCGAGATGTTCGGCGCTGGCGGCATTGCGCAGGCGGTGCAGGAAAACATCCCCGTCTCCCTGTTCGTGATGCTGGAGAACTTCCCGCTGTCGCAGGTCACTTCCATGCTCGGCGTGGTGGTCATCATGACCTTCTTTGTCACGTCCTCGGACTCCGGCTCGATGGTCATCGACATCATCACCTCCGGCGGCGACCCGAACCCGCCCGTGCTTTCCCGCCTGTTCTGGGCCATCCTGGAAGGCCTCGTGGCGGCGGTTCTGCTCATGGGCGGCGGGCTCGTGGCGTTGCAGACGGCGACAATCACCACCGGTCTTCCGTTCGCTGCCATTCTGCTCGGAATGTGCTATTCCCTTTACAAAGGGCTGAGCGACTACGCCGGACCGCAGGAGTTCAACCTCGAAGCCACCAAGAAGCCGTCACGGTTCCGCGTCAAGCACAAGCCCGTGACCGGCAAGACGTTCGGCAGGCGCCGACTCTGGTAGGCGTTTCCCGGCCCCGTCATCTTCAACAGGAGGAACCGTTTTGCGCAAATTCCTATTGCTTCTCTGCCTGACGCTGCTGACAGCTTCTCCGGCCTTTGCGGCAAAGAGTGCCGTGACCATCGCCTACACCGGATGGGCGTCCTCCACCGCCAGCGCCAACCTCATGCGGGCGGTGCTGCAGGAGAAACTGGGCCGCCCCTGCGAGCTTGTCGCCACCGATGCCGAAAACATGTGGCGCATGGTGGCGGAGGGCGAGGCGGACGCCATGCTTTCCGCGTGGCTGCCGGAAACGCAGGATGTCTACTTCGAGCGGTACGGTTCCGAGGTGGAAAACCTCGGCCCGAACCTCGAAGGCACGCGCATCGGGCTCGTGGTCCCCAAGGTCCCCAAGGGGCGCTTCACCACCGGAACCGGCATAAAGAACCGTATCTACGTCCCGACCACCTCCATCCCGGAACTCGGGAAGGATGCCGCCAAGTACGATAACCGCATCATCGGAATCGACCCGGGCGCGGGGGTCATGGACAAGACCAGAAAAGCTCTCGAAGTCTATGACCTCAAGGACAAGATGCGGCTGGTCCCGGGCAGCGACGCGACCATGGTCGCCGAGCTGTCCCGCGCGGTGAGCCATCAGCGCTGGATAGTGGTGACGGGCTGGAAGCCGCACTGGATGTTCGCGCGCTGGAATCTCGAATTCCTTGAAGACCCCGAAGGCGTGTACGGACAGGGCGGGCATATCGCCACCATGGTCCGGGAGGGGCTCCAAGAGGAGGACCCCGACGCCTACGCGCTGCTCAACAACTTCTACTGGACGCCCAAGGAAATGGGCCGCCTCATGCTCTGGATTCAGGAAGACCGGGGGCTTTTCCCTTACGAAAAGGCTCTGCGCTGGATGAATACCCATTCCGAGCGCGTTGAATCCTGGCTGCCATAAAAACCAATATACCGGAGTTGCCTATCGATGCTTCAGGACGTTTATCTTCGCTACCGAAACGGCTGCATGCGGCTTTTCAGCATGGACGACCAGCAGCGGCTCGTCTTTCTCGGCACCGCCTTCGTGGTGCATCCCGACGGCTATATGCTCACGGTCTCCCACGCAATCGGCAAACATGACAACCTGATGGTAGTCCCGGTGCCGTCCGACACCGACTTCCTGCCCATGAGCCCGGAAGAGCTCAACGCAATGCCCGTCCACGTGGTCAGTCAGGACAAGGACCGCGACGTGGCCCTGCTGGCGTTCAGCGAAAGCATGGACATCACCATGCCCGACCATGTCATCGGCGTTCCCGATGCAGTGGACATGGGCAACGGCGTGGCCTGCCTCGGCTTCGCGTTCGGATTCCAGTGCATCTACAATCAGGTGATGCAGCAGGCCGTGGTCTGTGCGAAAATGCGCTCCAACAACGAGACCAAGCTGTTCCTGTTCGACAGCCGCGTGCACGACGGAAGTCGCGGCGGGCCGCTGCTGAACATGGAGGACCAGCGCGTGATCGGCATTGTCAGCGGACGTTTCGATCCGCTGGAAGCCTCGCCCGCAACCGAGGACGAGCGGGGGATGCCTACCAGTTTCTCCTACGCCGTCTCCATCGAGTACGCGATTCCGCTCATGGAAGAGGCCGGGCTGGAAATCCTCTGATCGCCGTAAAGCGTTTCCACGGAACGCGGGGCTGCCTCAGGCGGCCTCGCGTTCTTTTTTGTCTGCCGCGTGCGGCGCTGCATCGTCGAACATGGTCTCTACGCGGTCGGCCACGCGCGAGAGCAGCTTTCTGTCATGGGTCACGGCGAGAATCCCCACGCCGCGCCTTGCTGCCCAGTCCAGAACCACGTTCCAGATGAGGGCCTGTGTGTTGGGGTCCAGCATGGCGGTCATTTCATCCGCTACGAGAAAACGCGTGCGCGGGTTCATGGCCCGGGCCAGTGCCAGCCGCTGAAGTTCGCCGCCGGAAAGCTCGTGGGGATACCGGGAAAACCAGTGGTGGCAAATTCCCAGCGCGTCCACCACCCACGGGTCCGGCTCTCCGGGTTCAGAGAGGATTTTCCACGCCTTCCAGCGAGGGTTCATGGCGAGTTCGGGGTGCTGAAAGACCAGTTGAACGGGATGAAATCCGCCATTCGGTAACTGCTTCCCGCCGATGCCGACCCTCCCTTTCTCAGGGTGCAGATACCCTGAGAGAAGCCTCGCAAGGGTTGTCTTGCCTCGCCCGCTCGGGCCCGGCAGTCCCACGACTTCGCCTGCCCGGATGCCTATGCTCGTATCCGAGAGAATCCACGGGCCGCTTTCATAACGGTACGAAACCCTGTCCGCTCTAAGCATGGTGGCACCTCACGCGGCTTGCGTCCACTGTTCGCATCTCCGGCGCCGCCTCGCGGCATTGCTGACGGACACGGGGACAGCGGTCCGCAAAGGAACAGCCGGGACTTTCGTCGTCCTCTGCCGGCTGGTTCCCCGGAACGTGGCTGAAACTGCGTCCCGGCAGTGCGTCCCAAAGCGCCTGCGTGTATGGATGCCTGATGTGTCCGTTTTCTCGAAACTGGAATACCGGCGCGATCTCCACCACGCTGCCGGCGTAGATGACGGCGACGCGATCCGCGACCGCAAGTGCCGCTTCGAGGTCGTGGCTGATAAGCATTACGGATCTGCCGCCGTCCGCGAGCCGTCTCAGGTAGTCCAGCGATCTTCGAGCCGCGCCCTCGTCCAGTCCCGTGGTGGGCTCGTCGGCGATAAGCAGACGTGCATCGCCGGCCGTGGCGGTGGCAGTGAGAACCCGTCGCGCCATGCCTCCGGAAACCTGAAAAGGAAACATGTCTTGCACGGTATCGCGAAGCTCGTAACGCCGGAACGATTCGTCGCGCTTTGTCGCGGCAGTCCGGCAGCACTGGCCACTGAGCCTCGCGGCGCGATAGACCTGCCGGCCAACGTTGACCAGCGGATTCAGGTGCGCCACGGATTGCGGTATGAGGGCGATCTCTCGGCCACGCAGTTTCTTGATGCGCTTTGGGGTGAGCGGTTTGTCCCGGTAAGTAATGGCACCGGAAATGCGAGCATTGGCAGGGAGCAGTCCCAGCAGGGTATGGGCAAGCAGGCTCTTGCCGGAGCCGCTTGATCCGATGATGGCGAGTATTTCGCCCTCGCGCATATCCAGCGTGAGATTGTTCACCGGTCGGGCCGTGGTGCGTTTTCCGCCGCGCCCGTAGCGGGTGAACTCCACCCGGAGATTGTCGATGTCGAGCATGGTTATACCTGACTGGTTTTGGGTTCGGTAATGAGTCTGAGCCGGTTGCCGAGTACGTCGAAGAGTTTCACTGTTATCACCAGCGACAGCCCCGGCAGCACCGCGAGCCACCAGTATCCGGTGGAAAGGTGGCGCATGGATTCCGCCAGCAGGATGCCGATGGACGGGTTGTGCGGGGACAAGCCGAATCCGAGAAAGGTCAGCGCTGCCGCATGCAGGATGGCGTGGGGGAACAGCAGGATCAGACCGATGATGAATTGCGGCAGCACGTGGGGGATCATGTGATGCCGGGCCACCCACATTGGATTGCGTCCCATGCGGTGCGAGAGCCGGATGAACTCGGCTTGCCTGAGCTGCAGCACCTCGGCGCGGATGATGCGGGCCAGCCTCGGCCAGTGGGAGACCGTCACGGCAACGACCACGCCGGTGGCGCCGCCGCCGCAGGCAAAGGAGACGAGTATCAGCAGCACCAGATGCGGTGTGGCCATGACCAAATCAATCAGGCCGGAGACCGCCGCGTCCACTCTCGGGCCCAAGGTGGCGGCCGCAACGCCGAGTCCGGCCGATACGAAGGAGCTGAAGACAGCCGCCATCAGGCCGATGCCGAGGCTTCGGCATAACCCTTTTACGGTTCGCACCAGCATGTCCCGTCCGAGCCAGTCCGTGCCGAACGGATACGCGAGGCTGGGGGCGAGCTTCCGGTTCATGAAATCCGTGGACAGGCCGGAGTCGTCCATGAGCCATGCCGTCACGGCAAGCGACGTGAAGTACAGGCAGCACAGTCCCACGGTCCATGCTGCTCGACCGCGTCCGTCCATGAGCCGGAGCCGTTCCGCAAGGCTCGCGTGCGGCGGTGGTTGCATGATGGAGAAATCGCTCATCGTGTGCCCTCCCTGCCGATGCGGATTCGTGGGTCGAGAACGCCATAGAGCAGGTCGGCCATGAAGTTGCCGAAGAAGACGAAAATCGCGCTGAACAGGGTGATGCCCAGCAGCAGCGGAATGTCGCCCCGGATGCCCGCTTCCACCGTGGCCCGCCCGAGTCCGGGGTAGGAAAAGACCTGCTCCGCCAGAACCGAACCGCCGAACAGCTCCCCGAGGGAGGCGAATTGGAGGGTCACCGCCGGGAGCGCCACGTTGCGGAGGGCATGGCGGCAGGCCACGCCGAAGCGACTCTCGCCCTGCGCAAAGGCGAATAGCGCGTAATCGCTTTCCATGGCGTCGATCATCTTCTCCCGCGTGTGCAGGGCAATTTGCGCCACGCCTACTACCGAGAGGGTCACGGCGGGAAGAATGAGGTGATGGATTCGCTCCCACAGGGTTGCGTCCGAAGGCGAGACGCCGGGCGGGGTGGCACAGCAGATGGGGGTCAGCCCGAGCGATACCGAGAAGACCGCGAGCAGCACCAGTCCGAGCCAGAACGATGGCGTGGACGCCAGTGTGTAGGCGTATAGGCGGATGCCCCGGTCAAGCAGAGAGCCGCGTCGCATTCCGGCCAGCACGCCCAGCAGGAATCCGAGCACACCGGAAAGGGTCCATGCGGACAGCATCAGCCAGAGCGATGTCTTGAACCGCTTGGCGATGACGTCGATGACCGGTTCGTTGAAAATCATGGAGTTGCCCAGATCGCCGTTCAGGACGTTTCCGGCCCAGAGGAAGAAGCGTTCGGCGGCCGGTTTGTCCAGCCCCCAGCGTTCGATGATCAGGCGTTCCTGTTCGGTGCTGATCTGCATTCGGTCGATGCCGATGTAGGCGGTGACCGGGTCGATGGGCGACAATGAGACGAGGGTGAAGGCGAGTACGCTGACCAGCGTCAGAATGCAGGCCAGCCGTGCGGTCTTGCCGAGAAAGAATCGTGGGGTGGCGCTTGTCATGATGAATCCCTGTGTGACCCGGCGGCATGGGTGGCACGCCGCCGGGCGAGGTGAGGGGGGAACTAGTCGATCCACTTCCATTTCTGGATGTTCGCGGTGATCGGCCAGCCGTGTCCGTGGGGCTCGACCTGCGAGGTGCCCACGTCGAGGTGTTCGCTGATGAAGTAGGTGTGGTCGAGGTTGACGAGCCATGCCCACGGCGCGTCGCCGCGAGCGTTCAGGCCGGTCTCGCCGTCCCACTGCGCTTTCTTCCAGTATTCGAGAGAGCTCTCGTAGTCCTTGGCCGCGAGCGCCTTGTCGAGATACTCGTCCACCTTGCTGTTCTTGTAGAAACCGGGGTTGTTGTAGCCCTCTCCTGCGTTATGACTGCTGAAGAGGTGGTACATTTCGATGGGGTCATGGCTGCCCCAACCGAAGACGATCACCTGAGAGTGCATGAGCTGCTTGATTTCATCGAAGCTGCGCTTGCCCTCTACCTTGGCGCGGATGCCGACCTTGCCGAGCATGTCGGCGCAGGCCAGCGCGAGATACTGCCGAATGCTGCGTTCGGCGGGGTAGATGATGGTGAATTCGGCGTCCCTGCCGTTCTTTTCCACCACACCGTCGCTGTCCGTGTCCTTCCATCCGCCTTTCGCGAGAATCTCGCGCGCCTTTACAGGGTCGCCGTCCTCGATGCGGTTGGCCGGGTTGTCCCACGGCAGGCCGTCGCACACGCCGTAAGCCGGGCGGCCGAAGCCCTCCAGCACACCCCGGACCAATGCTTCGCGGTCGATGGCAACGTTGGCCGCCTTCCTGATGGCGAGGTCCGCCGTCACGTCATTGCCGATGGGCATGCCCTTGTCCGTCGTACGGCCCTCGTCAGGAACCGTGGGGAAGAGCAGCCCGCGGTTGTCAACGCTGCGCACGGGATGCAGCCTCATTCCCGGAATATCCTGTACGGCCAGTGCCTGCGGCACCACGACAACGTCCACCTTGCCCGCCTTGGCGGCGGCGAAGGACGTATCTTCGTCCGTGAAGAGAAAGACCAGTTTTTTGAAATGCGGGGTTTCGCCGTAATAGTGAGGATTCACCTCGGCGATCATCTGCTGTCCTTCGGTCCACTCCACCATGCGGTAGGGACCGGAGCCGACGGGGTTGCGCGCATAGTCCGGTCCATGTGCATCCGCGGGGACGATGCCGAGCGATACAAGGCGGTTTATGAAGGTTGAGTCGCGCTCCTTCAGGCGGATGCGCACTTCATGGGGGCCCACGGCTTCGGCGCGGGCGAGCTTCATGAGGTCGGCCTTGCCGCCGGATGCCGCGGCGGTGTTGAAGGTGTATGCGACGTCGCTGGCGGTCAGCGGTTCCCCGTTGGAAAACCTTACGTCGTCACGGATGGTCACGCTCCAGACCAGACCGTCATCGGAAAGAGAGTAGCTCTCGGCGAGGTCCTTGACGATGTTCAACTCTGCGTCGCGTTTGAGCAGTGTGCTCTGAAACAGGGGGCTTCCGTATCGGCCCCAACCGAGGGTGGGGTCATATCCTTCGTCCGGTTCGCCCTTGATGGCCAGCGTCAGGGTGTCCTTCGCGTGGGCGGAATGCTGTGTACCAAGCAGCAGTCCGAGTGAGAATACGAGCAGGGCAAGGGGAATCCACCCCCGTTTGCGTGATGAAGAAAACAGCATGGCAACTCCTTTTGTGATACTGAATGCATATTCGATTTTGCGAAATAGCACTAAAATTAAAACAGTGTCAACAATCGAAGAAAGAGATTGGAAGGGTGTGAAGTGCCCATGCTGTATGTTGTGCATGAAAAAGGCCGGAATGACCGGCCTGAATTTGATTGGAAGGGATGGAGGGAGCGGGCGTCAGGCTCTGCTGCCGCCGAGGGCTTCGAAGCCGGAGACGATGTCCATGAGTTCTTCGGTTATGCCTGTCTGGCGTCGACGGTTGTAGGCTTCCGTCAGTTCGTCGAGTCGATCCTCGATGTTCTTCTCCGCTCCCTGCATCGCGTTGAGGCGGGCGGAATTTTCGCTCACCATGGATTCGGCGGCGGCCCGATACAGCCTGACGGAGAGATACTGTTCCAGAAGACCCGCAAGAAGACGTTCGGCATCAAGTGTGAACATGGGCAGGCCGCGCCGCTGATCGGCTCCGTCGCCGATGGTCTCGCGCAGGGCGTCCATATCCATCGGCAGCAGCGAGGTCACGACGGCGGTGCCTGAGGCGCCGGAGCCGGGACGGGTATTGACCAGCGTCACCGAGGCCACGCCCTCCTCGGTCCATTGCCTGATGACTTCCAGCAGGTCTGCCACGAGCCGGGCGATATAGTTCACCGAGCCGGGTACTTCGAAGACATGCTCGACGTCCTCGTTTTCTGCCATGAAATTCCCTGCCAGGCGCTCGCCCATGACTGCCCGGCGGACCTCCGCGCCGGCGTCGAGCGCGTCCGAGGCTACACGGTAGACTTCCTCGTTGAGTTGGCCGCACATGCCCTGATCCGAACCGAAGGCGAGAAGTGCCTGCGGGCCGCCATGCGCTTCGCCCCCGGTGCGGGCTAGGTCCGGACGGACGCGAAAGAGCATTGCCAGCCCCTGTTCGACGGTCCGGTTGAACTGACCGACGGCCTCGCCCGCCTTGGCATACTGGCGCATGTTCACCGCAGCCAGCGACTTCATGGTCCGAACCACGGAGTGCAACTCCTCGGTTGAGCCGATGGTCTGCTTGAGGGATTCCAGTGTCTGCATCTAGCCTTCGTCCTCCGAAAGCGCGCCCTTGGCCTCGGTGGCGATGCGTTCAATCGCTTCGTCGTCGATCGAATCGCCATCAAGGATGGACTGCGCCAGATCGTCGAGGGAATCGTCAAGCACGTCGAGAATGCGCTGCTGATCCTCCGGCAATCCCTCCACGGGGCGTTCATCGAATACGCCGTGGCCCAGCGCCACGAGCAGGAAAACCTGCTGGGCGGCGGTGAGAGGGCTGGAGCGGGGCTGCTTGAGCACCTCTCGCACGCGGCGTCCCCGGTCGATCTTCTTGCGCGTGTCTTCGTCCAGGCGGGTGCCGAAGCGCGAGAAGGATTCCAGCTCCTCGAACTGGGAGTATGAAAGACGCAGATCGCCCGCCACTGCGCGGTAGGCCTTGAGCTGCGTCTTGCCACCTACGCGGGAGACGGATCTGCCGACGTCCACTGCGGGCAGGATGCCTTTGCGGAACAGCGTGGGAGAGAGATATATTTGTCCGTCCGTTATGGAAATGAGGTTTGTGGGGATGTATGCGGACAGGTTCTGGGCCTCGGTCTCCACGATGGGCAGGGCGGTCATGGAGCCGCCGCCGTGGTCGTCGTTCAGATGCGTGGAACGCTCCAGCAGTCGGGAGTGTATGTAGAAGATATCGCCGGGAAAGGCCTCGCGTCCGGGGGGGCGGCGCAGGAGCAGGGACAGCTCGCGGTATGCGCGGGCGTGGCGAGTCAGGTCGTCGTAGATGACGAGGGTGTCGCGCCCCTGTTCCATGAAGTGCTCGGCCATGCTGGTGGCGGCGTACGGAGCGAGGAACTGCATGCCAGCGGCGTCTTCTTCCGTGGTGACCACCACCGTGGTGTAGTCCATGGCGCCGAAATCCTGCAGCTCCCGCACAACCTTGGTCACGCTGGAGGCACGTTTCCCCACCGCGCAATAGACGCAGACAACCCCTCTGCCGCGCTGGTTGATGATGGTGTCGAGTGCAATGGAGGTCTTGCCTGTCTGACGGTCTCCGAGGATCAGTTCTCGCTGGCCCCTGCCTACCGGGATGAGGGCGTCGATAACCTTGAGCCCGGTCTGCAAAGGCACCTCGACGGGCGCTCGGTCCATGATGGCCGGAGCCGGGCGCTCCACGGGCAGCCTCCGTTCCGAACGAACGGGACCATGCCCGTCCAGCGGCACGCCGAGCGCATCCACGACGCGGCCCAGCATCCCTTCGCCCACGGGGACGTCGGCCACGCGCCCGGTGCGGCGAGCTTCCGTGCCCGCTTCCACCTGCTCGGCCTCGCCCAGCAGCACGGCGCCGGTGAAATCCTCGTCCACATCCAGAGCCATGGCCGTTGCCGAACTGCCGATGTCCAGCAGCTCGTCGGCCATGACGCCGGTCAGTCCCTTGATCCGGGCCACGCCGGAACCAATGGAGCTCACGCGGCCGAAGCGTTCCACGCCGGGGTGAAAGGCAAAGTCCGACACGGCTTCCTCGACCGATTTCGAAACGAACCCGAGAGCTCTGGAGAGGGCGGAGTCACGTTCAGCCATCGGCCTCTTCCTCCTCGGTGCCGCTCTGTCCGGATTTTCGCATGCGAGAGGCGAGCAGGTCGTCCACCTTTTCCGAGAGCTGCTCGAAGTATCGGTGCAGGTCCCAGCCGAAGCGGCGTCCGCCCGCGCTCAGAATCATGCCGAAAATATCGGGCGATTGCTCGAACACCGTTTCGGCATCCGTCTGCAGTTTGTCGGCCACGGCTCCGGAGACGCGCTCCTGATCCTGCGCGGGAAGTTCGAAGGGCGCGGCTATTTCGATGCGCTGATCTTCTTCGGCACCCTTGGTGAGCGTCTTGCGTTCGTCTTCGCCGATTCCCTCAAGCTCCTTGAGGAAGCGTTCGGTGATCCGGGAGAGCAGTTCCTCGTCAGCGAGGTCGCGAAGTGCCTTGCCGCTGACGTCGAGTACGCCCCGGGAGAGGGCTGCGGCAAGTTCGCGGTCGAGGTCCTCACGCTCGCGCTCCAGCGAGGCCTGCCATGATTCCCGTTCGCGCCGGACTTCTTCGCGGGCCTGCTCCAGCAGCTCTTCCCGGCGCGCGTCGGCTTCCTGCTTTGCTTTATGAAGCTGCTCGTCGCGATTGCGCTCCAGCCGTTGTTTTTCCTGGTCAAGCTGTTGCTGCAACTCCTCGGCGCGTTCCCGTCCCTCTTCGGCCTCGCGCAGGCGGTCATCGATTGACTGCTGCCGCTTGTCCATGACCTTCACCACGCGGTCGAAGAGGAAAATCTTCAACAGCGCCACGAGAATCAGGAAGTTCAGCGCCTGCGCGGCTACGGTGTACCAGTCGATGAGCACGGGTTAGCCCCCCTGATTGATGACGAAGTCCCAGAACGGGTTGGCGAAGAGGATGATCATGGAGACCACGAAGCAGTAGATCGCGGTGGACTCGATCATTGCCAGTCCCACGAAGAGCGTTCTTGTGAGCGTGTTGGCCTCGTCCGGCTGCTGGGCTATGGAGGAGAGCGCCTGCGCCACGGCGCGTCCTTCGCCTATGGCCGGGCCGATGGCGCCGATGCCGATAGTCAGCCCTGCGGCCAGTACCGATGCCAGTCCGATGAGTCCGATGTTATCCATCACTGTCTCCCTGTGTGGTTTGCGTTTTTTGGTGGCGTTGGCGTTCTATGCGGGTGGCCGAGGCGATGTAGACCATGGCCAGCACCGCGAAAATATAGGCCTGAATCATGCCGGTGAGCAGTCCCAGCGCGTTCATGAGCACCGGAAACACCAGCGGGGCGATGGCCAGCAGAATGGCCACGATCTTGACGCCGCTCATGATGTTTCCGAAAAGCCGGACCGCCAGCGCGAGGGTGCGCGAGAACTCGCCCATGATGTTGAACGGCAGCATCATGGGGGTGGGCTGGACATACTGTCGCAGATACCCAAGCGGCCCGCGCTTGATGACGCCGAAGAGGATGACGGCCACGAAAACCGTGATCGCCAGCGCTGCCGTGGTGGAAAGCGAGGCCGTGGGCGGCAGGAAGCCCGGCACGACGGACAGCAGGTTGCACACCGCGATGAAGACGAACAGCGTGCCGATGTACGGCATGTACAGCTCGGGCTTTTCGTCGCTGATGTCCTTGATCTGTCTGCGCAGGAAGTCCACCACGATCTCCAGAAAGTTCTGCCAGCGCGACATGTTCTCCGAGGCGGTCATGCGGTTCGTGACGACGATGCTCACGAGCACGATGAGCGCCATGACGCCCCAGGTGTAGGCGATGGTCGCGTTGAGGTCGAAGGGGCCCAGCGAGAAGTAGACAACCTGATCCGGGCTGATGTCCTTTATGTCCATTATTCGTGCTCCTTGACCGGTTGCGCGGCCTTGGCTCTGTGCACGCCGACCTGCCGGGCCACGAGGAAGCCGAGCAGGCAGGCCGCAAAGACGGTCGCCGAATTGCCGGCTACAAGCGCGAAAGCCCCCAGCGTCAGCCCGGCGCGGACGATGAAGCTCAGGGTCATCATCAGTCCGGGGCGTTTGAAGTCCGGCAGACGTCGCACGGTGAGCCATAGCCCGCCGAAATAGAGTGCGCCGCAGACGAGGCCGGTGACGAGTCCTGCCGCCAGTGTCGCGGGATCAAAGTTCATTGTTCGTCCTCCGGGTTATTGTCGTGGCCCCGGCTCTCGCGGTTGATCCAGAACCACGCGTTCAGGCAGCCGACAACGATGCCGACGCCCAGAAAACTCAGCGTCCACGAACGGGTGCCTTCGAAGACAGTGTCGAGCCAGACGCCCAGCGCCACGCCCAGTACGGTGGGGATGGCCACGGACCAGCCCACCAGTCCGAACATGCCGAGGCCGAACCACACGCCGCGGTCCTCCTTTCTGGCCCGGAGCTTGCGACGCTCCTCCGCCGCGACCTCCTTGCGAAAATTCTTGTCTCTCTGTGTCATTCAGCCTTCCTGTCCGCTTCCCAGATCCACCAGTCTGCGCAGGAATCCGGCTTCGATTTTCGCCACGGCCTGACGGGATCGTTTCTCGGTGTCATCCTCCTCATGGAACCTTTCCTCCACGGCCTCGCGCAGTGTTCCGAGAGGGCGGTCCACGACGGCGTCTAGCGTGGAGACGCGCACCTCCGAGCCGATCTTCGTCAGCACGCCGCGGTCCACGGCGGCCATGGACTCGTCCCCGGAGGATTCATAGGTCAGGATGCCCGGCTTGAGCAGGGTCACGAAGTCGGCGTGGTTCTCCAGCAGCGTGAAGGAGCCGTTCTCCGCGCTTGCCCGGACGCGGGAAACCTCGCGCTCAAGGAGAATCTCATGCGGTATGACTATCACCAGCCGCACGGTTACCTCCCGGCCTCGTCGATGGAGCCGATCATGTACAGCGCGCTCTCAGGCGTTTCACGGAACTCGTCGTCGAGAATCCGGGAGCAACCGTCGAGCGTGTCTTCCAGTTTGACCAGCTTTCCCTCGTAGTTGGTGAACTGCTCGGTGACATAGAAGGGCTGGGTCAGGAAGCGTTCCAGCCTTCGGGCTCTATTGACCGTGAGCTGGTCCTCGCGACCCAATTCTTCCATTCCGAGCATGGCAATGATGTCCTTGAGCTCCTCGTAAGATGCCAGCGTGGCGCGGACTTCGCGGGCCACATCGTAATGCTTGCGTCCGACCACGTCGGGAACGAGCATGGAAGAACCCGAAGCCAGCGGGTCGATGGCCGGATAGAGCCCTTCACTGGCCTTCTTGCGCGAGAGCACGATGGACGAGGAGAGGTGCCCGAACGTGTGGACCGCAGCCGGGTCGGTGAAGTCGTCCGCCGGGACGTACACCGCCTGAACCGAGGTGATGGCGCCGTCCTGCGTGGAGGAAATGCGTTCCTCGAATTCCGCCAGTTCCGTGCCGAGCGTGGGCTGATACCCGAGGCGCGAGGGCAGGCGTCCCATCAGGCCGGAAACTTCCATGCCCGCCTGAATGAAGCGGAACACGTTGTCCACCAGCAGCAGGACGTCCTGTTTCTTCTCGTCGCGAAAATACTCGGCCATGGAGAGGGCCGCGTGCCCGGCCCGGAAGCGGGTTCCCGGTGGCTCGTTCATCTGGGCGAAGAGCATCACGGTGCTGTCGAGCACGCCCGCCTCCTTCATCTCGCGATGCAGCTCCTCGCCTTCGCGGCAGCGCTCCCCGATGCCGCAGAACAGGCTGACGCCTTCGTGCACGCCCACCATGTTGTTGATCAGCTCCATGATGACCACGGTCTTGCCGACGCCCGCGCCGCCGAAGAGTCCGGCCTTGCCGCCTCGCTCCAGTGGAGTCATGAGGTCGATGGCCTTGATGCCCGTCATGAAGACTTCATCCCCGGCACGTTGCGAAGAGAGCGGGGCAGGGTCCCGCAGGACGGGCCATTCGTCGACCTCTCCGAGCGGTTCTCCGTTGTCGATGGGATCGCCGAAGACGTTGAACATGCGCCCGAGCAGTTGGTCGCCCACGGGAACGCGCAGCGAGCCGCCCGTGGAGACCACCGCGTCGCCTTCCGCGAGTCCCTGCGTGAAGGTCAGCGCCACGGCGCGCACGTGGTGGTCGTCGAGATGCGCCATGATCTCAAGCGCCATCTCGTTGTCCCTGCCCGCCCGGATGACGTGCGTCAGTCCGGGCAGACCGTCCTCGAAACGGACGTCAACCACATTGCCTCGCACGGCGGTTACGGTGCCCCGTGCCGTGTCTCTTTCAGTGTCGGACGATGCGAGAGATTCTTTCATTGTTTCCAAAATACACGGTAACCGGTAAAACGGAAGGGAAAACTCTGGTTGCGGTTCGGGTATTCGCGTCTCCCCACAGGAAAGGCGGGTAGTGCGGAGCCCCTGTTTTTCCCTGCCTTCTCCCCTGTGAGGCGACAAGGAGCGGTGGCAAGGTGCATAAAGAAGAATAACGTCAAACGAATCGGAGAAGCACATGCCAGACGACAGGCGTCCCGCAGAGGGAAGCGGCATGCCGGAAGTGGAAGGAGCCAGCTGTCTCCCGCTTCAGGCTCTTGCCGCCATCAGCCACGACATCAAGAGCCCGCTTCGGGCCATTATCGCCCAGCTCGGACGTTTCGAGGAAATGGAAGACGGCGAGACAGCCCGGCGCGTCCAGCTCATGCAGAGCTCTGCCCGTCGCATCGAACGGCTCGTCCAGGACATTCTGGACATGGGCAAGTTTGAGGAGCGCGGCGTGGATGTAGTGGAGGAGAATTTCAACCTGCGCGAGATGCTTGAGGAAACCATCGAATGTCAGAAGCCGCTGGCAGAGGAGTCTGGGCTGGAAATCGGATTCGAGATGGAGGACGGCGTGCCTGAGTCCGTGCGCGGCGATCAGGACCGGTTGGGGCAGGTGCTGGACAACCTTGTGACCAACGGCCTGCGCTACACCGACCGCGGCAGCGTCCGGGTGTCGGTGAAGGTGCGGGAGAAGGACCACGGTGCGCTTGTTCTCGAGTTTCATGTGGACGACACGGGACAGGGCATCGACAAGGATGAACAGCAAGACCTTTTCCGCGATTTTTCCCAGCTCGTGCGGGACAATCCCGAAGGCCGCCATGGCGCTGGGCTTGGTCTGGCCATCTGCCGGCGGGTGGTGGAAGCCATGGGCGGCACCATCTGGGTGGAGAGCGACCCGGGCGAGGGGACCAGTTTTCGCTTCACCGTCAGGCTCGCCCCGGCAAGCGAGGCGAGCGGAAGCCGAGAGTCCGAAGCGTTGCCGAGCCTCACCATCCTGCTGGCGGATGATGATCCTCTGACCGTCAGCGTGACGCAGGAGTTGCTGGAGAGCGCCGGTCATCAGGTGGAGACTGCCAGTGACGGCGCGGCCGCGCTGGAGCGCCTGAAAAACGAGACGTTCGATGTTGCCCTGCTTGATGTGCGCATGCCGGAGATGGACGGCGCCGAGGTCTGTCGCCGTGTCAGGAGCGGCGAGGGGCAGGACGCCACCATGCCGCTTTTAGCTTTCAGCGCCGACGATACGCCCTGGGACGAGGAGGAGGTCACGCACAGCGGCATGGACGGTCTGCTTCCCAAGCCGCTGGACATGCGCCGCTTCGAAGACGAGGTGCGGGCGCGGCTGTATCCCGATACCGCCCGTGCGCAGTCGTCCGAGGCGCAGCGGGATGTGGAGGGTGTCATCGACGCCGACGCGCTCCGTCGTCAGTTCGGCGAGAAGCCGAAGGTATTTCGTGAGTTGAAGGATTCGTTCCTTTCCGGGGCACGCGAGAAGATGCAGGCGATGCAGCGCGCGCTCGACCGTCAGGAGTGGGAGAGTCTCGCCGAGACCGCTCACAGTCTCAAGGGGAGTGCCGCTGTCATGGGAGCCGTGAAGGTTCGCGACGAAGCCAAGGAGCTTCAGCAGGTTGCGGAGCAGGAGCACAACGACGAGGCCGGGGTGCTCCTCGAGCGGCTGGAGAGCGATCTCGACGCCACCGAGGACGCGCTTTCCGAGGTGGCCCCGGAAGAAGATTAAAAACCGTTCAGGAGGAAGAATGCTCAGTCATCCGGCAGACACCAGAAAAATCGCCATCGTCGGCACGGGCATGGTCGGCACCGCGTTTGCGTATGCCGCCGTGCTCAAAGGGGCCGCCCGCGAGATCGTGCTGGTGGACCGAACCTTCGAAAAGGCCGAAGGCGAGGCCATGGACCTCAACCACGCCATGCCGTTCTGCTCTCCGGTGAACATTGAGCCGGGCGGTTACGAGTCCTGTGCGGACGCCGACCTCGTCGTAGTGACGGCGGGCGCCGCCCAGAAGGAAGGCGAGACGCGGCTGGACCTTGCCGGAAGAAACGCCGAGATCATGAAGGAGATCGTCGCCGGGGTCATGGAGCACGCGGTGAATCCGATCTTTCTCATCGTCACCAATCCCGTGGATGTCCTCACGCACGTTGCGCTCAAGGAGTCCGGCCTGCCGCCGTCGCGGGTCATCGGCTCCGGCACGGTGCTGGACAGCGCCCGCTTCAGGTTTCTGCTTTCGGACCACTGCGGCGTGGACCCGCGAAACGTTCACGCCCACATCGTCGGAGAGCACGGCGACAGCGAGGTTCCGTTGTGGAGCAGGGTGAACATCGGCGGCGTGCTGCTGGATGAATTCTGTCCCGTCTGCGGCCGTTCCTGCTCCACGTCCTTTCGGGAGAAGGTGGTGCAGCAGGTTCGCGGCGCAGCGTACGAAATCATCAGCCGCAAGGACGCCACCTACTTCGGCATCGGCATGTCCATGGTGCGCATCGCCAAGGCGGTGCTCGAGGACGAGCACAGCGTGCTGACCGTTTCCGGGCTGCTGGAGGGGGAATACGGCATGGAAGATGTGACCATGTCCCTGCCCAGGGTCGTCAACCGGGCCGGCATCGGCTCCACCATCCACGCCGATCTTTCCGATGATGAGCGCGAGGCGCTCGTGAAGTCCGGCGCCGTCATACGCGAAACGCTGCAATCCATCGGATACTAGAGACTCTTTACGGAAGGAGACAATGAGCGAAAAACGGATCAAGGACTGCGAAGGAAGCGGATCGTCCGGGCGGATGCTTTTCGTCCGTGGGTACAATCTGGTGAGCGACCTGCTCCACTGCGTGCTCGGGTTGTTGCTCCTCGCGGCGTGTGCCGCACAGATCGTGAACGCGGCTCCGCAGGTGGTCGAACTTTTTTCGGCCGAGACGGGGATGCAGGCCACTGCACGGCTTGTGGACAAGGTGCTCTTCGTCATGATGATTCTCGAGGTGGGGCACACCGTGCTCATCTCCTACAAGGAGCATGTCATCCGGCCCGAACCGTTTCTGGTGGTCGGGATCATCGCCTCCATCCGGCGCATTCTCGCGCTGACCATTCTCGTGGTGGAGTTTCACATGGACGAGAAGATTTTCCGCATGGCCATGATTGAAACGGGGGTGCTGTCGCTTCTGATCATCATTCTGGTCACGGCCATCATTCTCTTGCGCAAGCGCTCCGGTGCCGGGGTGCGCCTCAACCGTTACGAGGACGACGAGTGTTGATGGGCAGAGCCGTCTCCCCGTTTCGTGCCGGGTGATTCCCCTTGCCCTCGTGTCCCGAACCTGCCAAGGTGTGACAATCAGAAAATCCCGGGCCCGAATGCCCGGGCAACCCTTCAAGGAGGTCGAAATGGCACAGGAAGGCGAACTGTATTACTGTGAATCCTGCGGAATGAAAGTGGAAGTCAAGGAAGCCGGCGGCGGCGAACTCGTCTGTTGCGGCGAGCCCATGCAGGTGGTGCAGAGCTAGTTGGATCGTTGAAAGCGAGAACCGTCCTCTCAAGGTGATCGCGGCCCGGTTTTTCCGGGCCTAAGAAAGCCCCGTCCGGAGTCCGGACGGGGCTTTTGCTGTCATGTTCGACCGTATCGCTACTTGGTGTGCGGGTTCACCGTGAGCACGTGAACCGGGGCAGAGCGGACGATCTTTTCCGTGACGCCTCCGCAGAGCCCGGAACGGTCTCCGCCGCCACCGCGGCCGCTGGTGGACATGACGACCATGTCAACGCTCATATTCTCGACGGTGTCGAGAATCTTCTGGGCGGGGTCGCCGGTGGTGATCACCTTGTCCATGATCGGGCAGCCGTCGAGCTTCTCGCCGCATACCCGGTCAAGGCGCTTGGCGGCCTCCTGAAGTTCCCATGCTTCGAACTTCATATGGGTTTCGTCGCTGCCATCGCCGTAGGCGGGGAAGTAATTGTCCAGATTGAATCCGACGTACAGCAACAGCACTTCGGCACCGAGCTTGCCGCTGAGGTATTTGACTGATTCCGCTGCGTGCAGCGAGTTCTCCGAGAGATCCGTGGGCCAAAGAATGGTCTTTACGTCCATGGCTACCCCTTTATTCCGATTTCACGGCTGTTTTCCCACAGGCCGTGGATGTTGCAGTATCCGAGGGCGATGAGATGTCCGGGTTCGGATATCTTCAAGGTGCAGGTGGCCCCGTGATGCGTGTAGAGCGGGCCTTCATTGGCGCCCTTGGCGGATTCCCCGTGGGCGTTGAATTCGAAGGCGCCCGCCTCGTAGACCACTTCCTGTCCCTGCGGCTTGAAGTACAGCCTGATCCAGCGGATGTGGTGTTCGGTCGTGTTGGGGTGGGCGACTTCCTTGCCGATGCTGACCTTGACGTCGAACGGTTCGGATGCGGAGACAGTTTCCGGTGCCTCGATGACGGGCACGTGCTTCTCGTTCTTCCAGTCGTCGCGTTTGATGAGATCACTCAGGTGGGCCATTAGGGTTCTCCTTTTTATTTGTTTTCTTCCGGCAGTGCGCCTAAAGCGGCAGGGGAAAGGCGAAAAGGGCGATTCCCTCATCATCATGCCTCATCCCATTGCCGGGCGGTTTTATCGATTATAATCAGAATACCTTTTCCTGACCGGCTGCACAGGGGCCGAACAGGGGATTTAGCGGGGGGAGGGCCCTCACCGTTGCGGCGCGGAAATGGCTTTGCTGAATTCAAGCATTCCCATGTCTCGCAGGTGGGCGAGGACAAAGATGCGTCCCTCGCCGTGCAGGGTCGCGTGAAGACGCAGCGGGGAAAACGTGGACGGGCTTGTGCGGGAGCGGGGCGGACAGGAGGCTATCTCCTGCAGAGGTCCTTCCCTGGGCTGAAAAAAGACCTGTATGTGACAGGGCATGGCCGCCGGGATATCTCCGGCGGTGTCGAAACCTATTTCGAGCTCGGTCAGGGCCTCAGTGCGTGAGGGCACCCTGATGAACGGCCTGAGCCCCGAGAAATCGTTGTCGATGGCGGACATGCTCCCTCCTTGAAACGGCCGGAAGCCTTTTCTCGCGAGGTCTTCCGGACCATGATTCTGTCTGCTCGGAAACGATAGAGCCTGAGGGAAAGCTGCAAAAGGTGATGAATGGGGGAGGAATCGGGGAGCCGCCGTTCTGCGGCTCCCCGTGATGTGTTCGCCTACAGGGACTTCAGGGACTTGAGGTGCATCTGAAGCGATGTCTTCTTGCCGACGAGTCCCAGCTTCTTGCGCAGGTTCTTGCGGTGGGTCTGCACGGTCTCCAGAGCGGAGTGCATCATGTCGGCAATCTCGGTGGTGCTGCGGCCCGCCTTGATGTAGCGGGCGACTTCGAGTTCGGTGGGCGTCAGCTGCATGAGTTCCTCGTCGAACTCTTCGTTCTCGCCGCCAACGGCGGCCTTGAGCTGGCTGACAACCACCTTGGCGTAGGCCTCGCGGGTTTCCATGGTGTCCGCGTGGACCATCTTGTCGAGCGTCGGTTCGATGGAGTCTCGAATGATGGCGGCGATCTCGCGGCGCAGGGTATCGGTTTCATCGTCCATGGCCCGGATTACGGTCTTGAGCGTGACGGCCATCTCTCCGGACTGCTCCTGCTCCTGCTCCAGTTCCTGTTCCAGTTCGCGGCGTCGCTGACGCTCCTCGCGCAGCCGGAGGTGATATTCGCCGAGGCTGTCCCGAATGGCCCGCAGTTCGTGCTCCAGAACGGTCTGCCGCTCTTCCTTGCTGGATATCTCGCGCATCTGGCCCAGCGCCATGGAGAGCACCTGCTCGATGATCTCGATGGATGAGTCGTTCTTGGGCAGGAGGCTCCAGACACCTTCGGAGACGGTTTCCATCGTCTCGGAGATGGTATCCTCGTCCGCCACAAGCACCAGCGGGACACAGGCCCCTCTTTCTGTGATCCGGTTGAGCAGGGTCTCACAGCCGTCCAGTTCCTGCCCTGCTTCCAGCAGGACGGCGTCCGGCGACTGGGTGAGGTACATTTCCCATCCGGTTTCCACATCGTTGGAGACAAGGGTCGTATAGCCTTGGGAGGAAAGATGCTTTTCCGCTTCGGACTGGAATTCCCGGTCGGAACCGAAAAGGATTACGCTGGGGTTGTCGTTCATTATATTTTCGCTCTTCGTGCATGGTTGTATCCGGGCTCCGGGATGGAATGCCCGAACTGGTTGCTTCGGCAACATACACGAAAATAATAACGGTGTGGAGAGGGGGAGAGGAAAAAATTCGTGGATGGGCGGAGCGTTGCGGCAACGCTCCGCCCTCAATTGTGTTATTCGATGGGACAGCCGCGCATCCGGCAGGCGGCCATGGAGCCGAGGCTGTTGCCCACATCCGTGAAGCCGCGGCCCTTGAGCAGCGACGCGGCGATGATGGCCCGAATCCCGGAGCCGCAAAAGGCGACGATCAGTTCATTCTCCGGAATTTCATCCATTCTTTCGGTCAGCTCCGCCAGCGGAATGTGAATCGCTCCGGGCAGCATCCCGCCTTCGGTCTCGTTCGGCTTGCGCACGTCGAGCACGGTGAGGGAACTGTCCTGCACACCGTCCACCAGCGCGTCTACGTGTACCGCCGGGATGGTGTCGTAAGGCAACCCCGACACCTCCCACGCGGTCAGGCCGCCGCGGAGGTGTCCCGACACCCTGTCGTAGCCGATGCGGCGAAGGGTGGTCAGCGCTTCGGAGGCCTGTTCCACACTCTCCGACACGAGAATGATCTCCGAGTCATAGGAGAGGAAGAAACCGGCGTAAGCGGAGAGCATCTCCGAAGGGATGGCGTAGCTGCCGGGGATGAAGGCCCCCGCAAACGCCTCGGGGCTGCGGATGTCCACTACCTGCGCGCCGTTCTCGAGCGCAGTGGTCACTTCTCCCGGCGACATGGGGCTGGGGAAGGAGAGTTCGTCCAGCGGACGGGCGTTACCCTTCTGGTTGTGTTCTTCCATCTTGCGGAAGTAGGGCGGTCGATCATGACGTTCCTCGCGTTTGGCGCGGATGAACGCGTCGCGGTCGAACTGGAGCATGCGGTTGTTTCTGCGCTCGTAGCCGATGGTGGAGAACTCGCGTTGGGCCATGTGCGCGCCGCATACCGATCCTGCCCCGTGCGCGGGGTAGAGGATGGTCTGGTCGCCCAGTGGCAGGAGCTTCTCGTGGATGCTGTCGTAAAGCGCTTCGGCCCAGCGGTCCACCGGCTCGTAGAAGTCGGTCCGGCCCACGTCACCGATGAACAGGGCGTCGCCTGTGAAGACGCCCAGCGGTTCGGGGGCCGTGGATGTGTCTGCCATGACCAGCGAGATGGACTCGGGCGTGTGACCCGGAGTTTCGAGCACTCTCAGCTCCAGGTCGCCCACTCTGAAGGTGTCGCCTTCGGAGACGGCCTCGCCGTATGCGAAATCCATGGCGGCCCCGTGGTGAATCGTGGCGCCGGTCCTGCGCGCCAGATCGACGGAGCCGATCACGTAGTCCTCGTTGCGGTGGGTCTCGAAAATGTGCGTTATGCGCAGGCCGTTTCGCCTGGCGATATCGAGATAGACGTCTATGTCCCTGCGCGGGTCGATGACGGCGGCCTCGCCGTCGTGACCGAGCATATAGGAGATATGGGCAAGTCCTTCCGATTTGATGGCTTCGAGAAGCATGGTCATGAAATGCCTCCTTGGGTTTGTCCGGTTTCGTCGTTGCAGCCGGGAAGCGAGCCTATGTCGAGCTCGGCGACCAGCGGCAGATGGTCGGATGCCGTGCGTGCCGGAGCGCGGCGGTCCGCCGCGAGGGAGAGCATTCGCCCTCCGGGGCGTATGTAGATGCGGTCCAGCGCGAAGACGGGCACACGGGAGGGAAAGGTCCGGGGTGTCTTCGTGGGACCGAAAAGGTCGGAGAGTCGTCGCGGCAGGTGTCCCCACGGCAGCCATTCATTCAGGTCGCCCATGAGGACGGTGGCGTCGGCCCGGGTGTTCGCCACCAGATCGTGGATAGCGTCCATCTGGCAGCGGCGCTCCATTCTCTTGAGGCCGAGGTGCGTTGCCACCACGCAAAGATGCAGGCCGTGGTAGTCGTAATGAGCCTCGATGGCCCCGCGCGGTTCTCGTCCAAAACATTCCAGCGGGTGCCGGACCACTTTGCGTGCCGATATCCGGCTGAGCAGGGCGTTGCCGTAGCGCGAGTCCGGGCGGAACATGGTGGGGCCGAACTGGATGTCCATGCCGATACCCGCGGCGAGCTCTCCGAGGGAGCAGGGCGTTCCGGTGCGGCTCATGGAGACCACTTCCTGAAGGGCCACGAAGTCCGCATTCAGGTTGTTGATGACCGTCATGATCCTTTCGGGGTCGGTACGCCCGTCAGTGCCGCGCCAGCTGTGGACGTTGTAGCTCGCGGCACGCAGGACACCGTTTGCGCCTGTGCGTGTCACGCCTATTCCCTGCTCCTGTTGATGCTTTCTTCCTGCGGGTCCTGAATTCCCCTGAGTCGTCGCTTCATCACGAAGCCGAGGCCCATGACGAGCGCAACGATGAGCACGAGAACGCCGATGGTTATCGGGCCGGGATTGCGCAGCGCGTTCATGAGCTGGCCGCCGAAAAGAGTCATGCCGAGAATGCCCGGAGCCATGCCTATTACGGTACCCAGCATGAAGTTCTTCAGGCTGATGTGCGAGGCTCCCGCCACGAGGTTGATGATGGTGAACGGCGCCACCGGGAGGATGCGGACCACCACGATCGAGGTCACCCCGAAGCGTCCGAGCTGTTTGCTGATGGCGTTTATCCGCGAGCCTGTGACGTGCTTGACCGCGTCGTGCCCCAGCATGCTTCCCACGAGATAGATGAGCCCCGATGAAAGAAGGCTTCCCGCCAGCGAGGTGGCCACTGCCGTCACGGGGCCGAAGATTCCTGCGGTCAGAATGATCAGAATGGTGACAGGGAACATCACGAAGCCGCCGATTATGAACCCGAGTACGCCGAAGAGCGGTGCCATGGGCAGCTCGCGGACGCGGTTGGTCCACTCGAGCAGCAGGGCGGTGTCCGCATACTCCGAAAGCGGGGTGTAGCGCCAGGCCAGCGCCATGGCGATGAAAGCGGCCAGCACTATGCCGAGGTTGATGAAGCCGGAGTAGCCCCTGCGGGAGTTGTCCGGGCCCGTGTAGTCGTCCATTATTGCGTCGAATGTTCCGGGCTGTGCCGGATCCAGTGGTCTGGCGATTTCAGGGTCCACCGGAACAGGCGGACCGTTTCGCGTTTCAAGTTCGGGGCGCAGCCGCATGGTTTCGGCACGAAGCCTTTCAATGCACTCGCACATGGTGCAGCCGGAGCGTTCTTCCTCTTCGAGGCGTTCGGGCGATATGCCCAGATGATGAGCCATCAGCCTGCGCCGGAAGTCCGGCAGGGCGCCTTTGGAGCGCGCGGGACGAAAATCGAGGTTGCACTCCGTGTCCAGCCCCATGGATCGGTTGTTGAGGTTGGCCGACCCCACCGTGGCGTACTCGTCGTCGATGATCATGACCTTGGCGTGCACCTTGACCGGCGAGTTGCCCGCTTCGTCGGAGAACGGGCAGTAGACGCCGAGCCTGTCGTATTCGTCTGATTCGTGCAGGCTGTCCAGCACCTCGGACTGCAGCGGCTCCATCACCAGTCGTTCCACAAGCCCCGTCGGGGTGTGCGGCAGAATGATGACCACTTCGGGGCCGTCGGGTTCTCTCAGTCGCGAGGCGAGGGCCTCCTGTATCGGTTTGGAGGTGAAGTACTGGTTCTCGATGTAAATGCGCGAGTCCGCCCTGTCGATTTCCCGAAGGTACATGCGTTCTATCTCGCGAACCTCCGCACGCTCTTTATATTTCGGGATGGTCAGGGAGATCGTTATCTCCTCGTCGTGCATGTCGGGCGTGACGGAGTCGGGCCACGGGTCGCCGTCGGTGGCCTCCGGGGGCGTCAGGCACTGGCCGGTGGCCCAGAGCCAGCGTTCCCGCGCGATGTCGGCGAGCGCCTTGGCCGGTTCCCCGTCCAGCACCATCTGTACGTCATGATACGGTGTGTACTTCTCCCCGTTGGGCGCGGTGCGCCTGTCGTCGTCCGGAAGATGCTCCATGGTGTCCCAGCGGCCCGAGGAGAGGTCCATGCCGCCTGAAAAGGCGACCTTGTCGTCCACGGTCACGATTTTCTGATGATGGGACGAGCCCATGGGAAACTCGGAATCCAGATGAAAGTGAACGTTCTTGGGCGTTTTGCGGGCGAAGCTGATCATCTGAAGCGGCTCCCGATCCATGCTGTAGGCCAGCGGATAGTCCCATATCAGGATGTGGACGTGGACGTCGGGTCGCTCCCTGGCGAGGTCGTTGAGGAGTTCGTAGAGCCTTGATCCGTCAGGGTCGCGCTCCAGCAGCAGGCGGCTGTCGATGTCCCAGCCAATGAGCAGGACGGAGCGTTCGGCCTTGCGAACCGCTTCGGCGACCGCGCGGAAGTAGTTCTCGCCGTCAATGAGAAAGGCCGCACGCGGGCTGCGGCCTCGTCGGTCTTTGGTGCTATCGGTGTTGTCGTCGGTGTATTCTTTATCTTGCATGGGTATGGTCCTTTTTCATGACCATATCATATAAATCGTGCGCTGTGGAAAGGAAAGGGCAGCGGGTGGGGACGAAGAGGGTACTCGCTCCCACCCGCTGCTTCACTTCAAGCGCGGCGCCGTCTCCGTGGGGGACTGCCGAAGCATGGAGACGGCGCCGGTCCGTCAAGGTATGCGTACCTTGTAGAACAGTGAATAGAGCACCGGCACGACGATGAGCGTCAGCACCGTGGCAAAGGCCAGACCGGACATGATGGTCACGGCCATGGCCGAGAAGAACGCATCCGTGACAAGCGGCACCATACCCAGAATGGTCGTGGCCGCCGCCATGGAAACGGGACGGATGCGGCTGACGGAGGCGTCGACCACTGCCCTGTAGGGTTCCTTATCGTTGTCGAGCTCTATGCGTATCTGGTCGAGCAGGACTACCGAGTTCTTGATGAGCATGCCCGAGAGGCTGAGGAAGCCGAGCAGAGCCATGAATCCGAAGGGCTCCCGCGTCACCAGCAGGCCAAGCGTCACCCCGATGATGGACAGGGGCACCGTCAGCCAGATGAGCAGGGGCATGCGCAGGTTGTTGAAGAGCATGATGGTCGCCAGAATCATGATGGCGAACGGAATGAACAAACTCTTGGCGAGGCTGGTCTGTGCATCCGTGGAGTCTTCGTATTCGCCGCCCCACTCCATGCGGTAGCCTTCGGGGATCTCCATCTTCTCGATCTGCGGCATGAGTTCCGCCAGAAGAGCCGAGGGCAGGCCCTGCTTCGGTTCGCAGGAGGCGGTGATGGTCAGCATGCGGTTTCTGGTCCGCAGAATGCCGAACTCCATCTCGGTGGAGAACTCGGATACGACTTCCTCCACGGGGATCAGCCCGCCTGCCGCCGGGCTGGCCACGCGCACGTTGCCGATCTCGTCCACGTCCAGTCGCTCCCTGTCCGGAGGCCGCACCACGATGGGCAGCAGCTTGTCGCCTTCGCGGTAGACCCCTGCAGTCTTGCCGGAGAACGCCTGCTCCAAGGCCTCGGCGAGACCGGGCCGCGTCACCCCGGCCAGTTTGGCTCTGGCTTCGGAGATGACGGGGTGGATGACCTTCACAGGCTGCCGCCAGTTGTCGCGGATGGATTCGGCCCTGCCGCTCGCCTTCATGATTTCCTGCGCCTCGAGCGAGAGTTCCCGCAGCACGGTGCTGTCCGGGCCGCTGAAGCGGACCTCGATGGACGCGTCGCGGCCGGGGCCGAGACGGAACTTCTTCAGCTTGGCTTCGGAGTCGGGGTACTCGGCGCGGATCATGGTCTCATAGTCGTCGATTATGTCGCCAATGATCCGGTAGTCCTTCACATCCACCAACAGCATGCCGTATGACGAGTTGGTCTTCTGCGGGGCATAGGTCAGGATGAATCGTGGGCCGCCCGAACCAATGAATGAGGTCACTGACGTAACGCGGTCGTCTTCGAGGATGCGTTTTTCGATCTCGCTGACGTCCGAGGCGGTTCTTCGGATGTCCGTCCCCTGCGGGAGCCAGTAGTGGATGAAGAAGCTCGGCTGCGTGGAGGACGGGAAAAAGCTTTGCTTGACCAGTCCAAAGCCGAGCACGGCCGCCACCAGCAGCAGCGCCATGAAACCCATGGTCGTTTTTCTGCGGTGCAGGCAGAGTTCGAGCAGGTTGCGGTACCACCGGTACATTTTGCCGGAGTAGCTGTCCTCGCCTTCGCCATGGGGCTTGGGGTGCAGGAACATCTGGCACAGCAGGGGGGTTACCGTGACGGCCGTGAACCAGCTGAGCAGCAGGGAGATGCTCAGCACGATAAACAGCGAGCGGCAGAACTCGCCTACCGCGTCCGGGCTGAGGCCGATGCCGGCAAAGGCCATGATGGCGATGATGGTGGCGCCCAGAAGCGGCCACTTGTTCTGCTCCACGACGTCGAGGGCCGCCTGAAAGCGGTCGTAGCCCTGCTGGTAGCGGATGAGGATTCCCTCCACCACCACGATGGCGTTGTCCACGAGCATCCCGAGCGCGATGATGAGCGCCCCGAGGGATATTCTCTCGAGTGCGACCCCCGCCAGCTTGATGAATATGAAGGAGCCGCAGATGGTGATGAGCAGGATGCTGCCGATGAGCATCCCGCTCTGGAAGCCCATGAAGAGCAGCAGCACCACGATGACGATGCCAACGGCTTCGGCCAGACTCAGCACGAAGGAATCCACGGCCTGTTCCACGCGGTCCGGCTGGAAATAGACCGGCTCGACGTGCATGCCCACCGGAGTCTCGGCCTGCAGGTCGGCGAGTTTCTGTTTCACGGCCTCGCCGAGCTCGACCACGTTGCCGCCCGACGTCATGGATATGCCGAGGGCCAGCGCCTGCTTGCCGTCCCGGTGCATGATTTTTTCCGGCGGACTGTCGTAGCCCCGGCTGATCTCGGCAACGTCGCGAAGCGGAACGAGCCGGTTTTCGGCCGAGTCCTTCACGTACAGGTCCCCGAGGCCCTCCACGGCGTCGATGCCGCCGGAAGGAGAGATGCGCACGTATTCATCATCCACGCGCACCTTGCCTGCGGGGACGGCGAGGTTTCGCTTGGAGAGGGTGTCGAGCAGCGCGTTCATGGATGTGCCCAGCTGATTCATGCGGGCGCGCGATATCTCCACGAAGACTTTTTCCGGGCGTTTGCCCCAGATGGTGACCTTGGCCACGTTCTCGACGAGCAGCAGCTCCTTGCGCAGAAAGTCTGCGTAGTCCTGAAGATCCTGTCTGGAGTAGCCGTCCCCGGTGACCGAGAGGAGAATGCCGTAGACATCCCCGAAGTCGTCGACGACCAGCGACGGGCCCGCCCCCGGCGGCAGCTGGCTCTGCGCGTCGGAGACCTTGCGCCGCAGCTCGTCCCAGACCTGAGGCAGGGTCTCCTTGTCGTACTTGTCCTTGATCTCGACCGTGACGATGGACTGTCCGGGCTTGTTGAGGGACGTGACCTTTTCGCGCTGGCCGAGTTGCTGCGCCGCGTTTTCGATGACGTCCGTCACTTCGTCCGTGACCTCGGCGGGCGTGGCGCCGGGATAGTTGGTGATGACCAGCGCCTGCTTGATGGTGAACTCCGGGTCTTCCAGACGCGGCATGTTCAGGAAGGAGAGGGCGCCACCCACGAGAAAGGCCAGCGTCACCACGATGGTGACGGTTTTTTTGCGTAGGCTGATTTCGGTCAGGCTCATCCACGGCCTCCGATGCGGCCTTCGAGCACCCTGACCTTCTGCCCCTCACTCAGGTAGTCAACGCCTGCGGAGACAACCACGTCGCCCTGCGAGAGACCCTTCCTGATGACCATCATGTCATCCGTGATGCGACCCGTGGTGACAGGCTGCTTGCGCACGGTGCCGTTGTCCTCGACAAGCCAGACATGCTTTCCGTTGCCCGGAGTGCCGGTGACGCAGGAAAAGGGAACGCTGACGAACCTCGCCTCCCCGCCCTGCGACAGGCTGGCCCTGACCTCGGCGGTCATGCCGGGATGAATCCCGAGGTCGCCGGGGTTGGCCATGGTGAAGGTCACTTCATAAGTCTGGGTCTGGGTGTTGGCCTTGGTCTGGAACTCCTTGAGGGTCAGCGGAAAGACTCTGTCCGGCAGGGACTCGAAGGAAGCCGTGACTTTCCCGATCTCCGCTCCGTGGTTGCGGAACCCCTGCATCCAAAGGTTCTCCGGCACGTTGACCGAGACGTCGAGGGCCGAGACATCCTCCAACTGCACGATGGACTCCTTGGCCTGCACATACTCGTGAGTGTCGGCGCTGACCATGGCTATAGTACCGCTGAACGGAGCCGTCAGGCGTGTGTACTGCAGGTTGAGGCGTGCCTTTTTCAGCTCCTGCTCAAGCGAAAGGGCTTGGGCACGGCTGCTCTCGTAGTTGCTCTTGGCGGTATCGAACGCGGCCTGCGCGATGGTGTCCGAGGCCAGCAGCTCCTTGTTGCGCTCGTAGTTGAGCCGTGCCTCGTTCAGTACCGAGCGGGCTCCGGCGAGCTTGGCGCTCAGGTCGGCAACCGTGGCGCGGAGGTCGCGCTGGTCGAGCTTGGCGATGAGCCGCCCCTTGGTGACGAAATCGCCTTCCTTGACATTGATCTCCACCACCTGCCCCGGGATGCGGAACGCGAGGCTGACTTCGCGGTTCGCTTCCACCTTGCCGGGGAACGAACGGACCTTGGCGTCAGAACCGGACACGATCTTGAAGGCCCGGACAGGCCTGATCGGGTCTTTCTTCTCGACAGGTTCGGAGCATCCCGCCACTGCGAGCATGGTTATGATGAAGAGGAAAAGGTTGATATTTCGCATAAAAAGGACTCCCGTTGCTTAGGTGAAATATCTTCGGTTGATATTAATCAATCAGTTGATTGTTGTCCGGTCGAAAAAAAAATCAGTCCCAGACCTTGGTGACGCCGTCCTTGAGAATGGTAGTGATGATGGCAATGTATTTTTCGACGAATCGGTGGTCGTCAAGGGCGGAGGCGTCCTCCAGCAGCAGGTTGGAGTAAATGGCCCCCATGACCGCGGTGAAGGTTATGTGTTGGGTTTCGTAATCCGGGAAGCTGGATAACCCCAGCTTGTCGATGTTGCTCTCGAAGAGCCCGTTGCACAGCTCATGGTGTCTGGTTCGAAGCTCCTCCAGTTCCGGAGCGCCGTGGTTCAGCTCCTTCAGGCCCAGAATGAAGAGGTTCTTGTTCGAGCGTGCGCAGTAGACCATGCGCCTGACGGAAATCTCGCACATCTCATAGTGATCGGAGGACTCCTTGAAGGAGGCCGCCAGCTCTGCATAAACCAGCTCGGAGAAGGATGCGAAAATCTCGCGCAAAAGCCCCGCCTTGCCTCCGAAATAATAGGAGATCATGGCGCTGTTGGCTCCGGCGCGGGATGTTATGTCCCGGATGCCCACCGAGTTGTACGAGTTCTTCGCGAAGAGCTCTGCGGCGGCGTCTATGATTGCCTGACGTTTGGACATGTGGCGGTCTTAATCGTCTGATTAAGGACTGTCAAGCATGAAGCGTGGTTCATGTTGAAAGGCAGGTGCTAAAATGGTATTTGTTCTTATAAACTGTTTCTCCCATTTCCCATAGGTGTTCAGGTGCTGTTCCGGTCAGTTTGGTCGTCTGGAATTCTGTATGAATGAACTTGGTTTCAACCGCATGTTGCAAGGATGCCGCTGATGAGCCGTAGTAGTGACAAAGAGGAACGCACGCCGACATATTATGTGGGAATTGGCGCGTCGGCCGGTGGGCTTGAGGCGCTGGACACGTTTTTTACCCACATGCCGCCGGACAGCGGGATGGCCTTCGTGGTGGTGCAGCACCTTTCCCCTGACCACAAGAGCCTCATGGTCGAGCTGTTGTCCAAGCGGACTTCCATGGAGGTCAGACGCGCCGAAGACGGGATGGAGGTCGAGCCTGACACCGTCTATCTCATTCCCCCCAAGAAGGAACTGCGCATCTTTCACGGCAAGCTCGTGCTGCGCGACTTCGAGCAGCGCCATCTGCCGAATCTTCCCATCGACACATTTTTCCTTTCTCTGGCAGAGGACGTCGGCGAGCGGGCCGTCGGGGTGATCCTCTCCGGCACCGGAAGCGACGGCGTGCGCGGCGTGCGAGCCCTGAAGGAATACGGCGGCATGGTGATGGTGCAGGACGCGAAGAGCGCACGCTTCGACGGGATGCCGAGCGCCGCCAAGAATACGGGACTCGTGGATATCGAGCTGCCTCCCGAGGATATGCCCGACAAACTTGTCTCGTTCGTCAGCCATCCGGTGAACCGTACTTCCGGTGGCGAGACCGAGGGTGTGCATGACGACGACGGGGTCGCGCGTATCTTTTCAATGCTGCGGGAGAAGACCAAGGTCGATTTCACGTATTACAAGCAGAGCACGGTCATGCGGCGCATCCAGCGCAGGCTTACCGTGAACCAGATCTCCGACGTCAGGGAGTATGCGGACTTTCTTCAGTCCCGCCCCGGCGAGTTGAGCACGCTCTACAGGGAGCTGCTCATCGGTGTGACCAGTTTCTTCAGGGATGAATCGGTTTTCTATCAGCTTCAGGAGAACTGGCTGCCGGAGCTGCTGGAGCACAGCGAGACATCCGAACTGCGCTTCTGGGTGGCCGGTTGTTCGACTGGCGAGGAAGCCTACACGCTGGCCATACTGGCCCAGGAGGCCCAGCGGGAGTCCGGGCGAACGGTGAACGTCAAGATCTTCGCCACGGACATCGACCGGGACGCCATTGTTTTCGCCGGGAACGGCCTGTATCCCGAAAGCATTGCCGCGGATCTGCCCGAAGGGGTGCTTTCCCGCTATTTCATCCGTCGGGAGGACCATTTTCAGGTGGACCGAAAAACCCGTGAGATGGTGGTGTTCGCACAGCACAATCTCATCAAGGACCCCCCGTTCACCAACATCGACCTGATCAGCTGCAGAAATCTGATGATCTACCTCCAGCCGGTGCTTCAGGAAAAGGTCATCGACCATTTCAATTTTTCGCTGCGTCCCGGCGGGCTGCTCTTGCTTGGCACCAGCGAAACCATGGGCGAAGCGGGCAAGCATTTCGAGACCCTGAGTCATAAATGCAAGGTCTTTCGTTCGCGGGGGACCGGCCGTGCGTCCAGCCTCGCCAAACAGCCCGTCAGCATTCCCCAGACGGCGCGGCAGACCCCAGAATACCGTCCCAAAGGCCCGGACCGCGCATCGGCCCGGACCGAGGAGCGGATTCAGGAGCAGTTGCTGCAGCGGATGTCGTCGGAGTTCTCCTCCCTCGCTGCTGTGGTCAACGAAAACCTCGAGCTGATCCATCTGGCGGGCGATGCCTCGGGATACTTGAGGCCGCCCGCAGGCAGGCAGGTCAACGACGTGACCAAGATGGCGGAGCGGGAACTGTCCATCCCGCTTGCTACCGGCCTTCAGCGTGTCTTCAAGACCGGAGAAAGCCTCCGCTACGGCAACATCAGGCTCGGCGGGGAGGACACCCCACGCACTGTGGAGATGGGGATTCACCCAATTTCCAGTATGCCCGGCCAGCTCGACCTCGCGGCCATATTTCTCCGGGAGCAGGCGATGCCCGAAAATGCCTGTCCTGAAAATGTGCGCGACTTCGATATCAATCAGGAGGCGGAACAGCGCATCAAGGACCTGGAGCAGGAGCTGCAGTTCAAGAGCGAGAACCTTCAAGCCACGGTTGAAGAGCTGGAGACGTCCAACGAGGAGCTTCAGGCCACCAACGAGGAGCTGCTGGCGAGCAACGAGGAGCTGCAGAGCACGAACGAGGAGTTGCAGTCCGTCAACGAGGAGCTGCACACGGTCAACGCGGAGTACCAGACCAAGATTCTCGAGCTGACCGAGATGACCAATGATCTCGACAACCTCATGGCCGCCACCAAAATCCCGACACTCTTTCTGGACGAGAACCTCGAGCTGCGCAAGTACACTCCCGAAGCCACGCGGGTTTTCAGGCTGGTGCAGTCCGATATCGGTCGTCCGCTGTCCCACATATCCCATGTGCTCGACGTGGACCCTCTGGAGGTGGCCGAGAAGGTCCTTACCACGGAGAGCCCTCTGGAGCGCGAGGTTCAAACCCGTGACGGCGAGTGGTTCCTCATACGGGTGCTGCCTTATCGCATCGACAGCTCCCAGTCATCCGGGCTGGTGATTACGCTCATAGACATCTCCGGCCTCAAGCGTGCCGAGACGCAGCTCTCTCACAGCGCGGCCCGGATGCGCAGCATATTTGAAGCGGCCCCGGTCGGACTCGGCGTGGTGGAGGGCCGGATGTTTCGCCAGGTCAGCGGGCAGACCTGCAAACTTCTCGGATATGCCGAAAGTGAGCTGGCAGGGAAATCCACCCGCATCATGTACGCCTCGGACGAGGAGTTCAACAGAGTCGGACAGCTCCGGGCCGAAGCCGGGGATGACGGCGAAGCCGCTACCATGGAAGCCATCCTGCGACGCAAGGACGGTACGGAATTTCCCGCGCTGCTCAGTTTCGCTCCCACCGACCCGGAGTACCCCGCCGGCCTGCAGGCCTTCGCGGTCTGGGATACCTCGAGCAGACGCAGGCAGGAGAAGGAGCTGCGCCGCATGACCGATCTGCTCAACGCCACCCAGAGCCTCGTCTCCGTAGGAGGGTGGGAGTGGGACGTGGAGCAGGGAACCATGTTCTGGACCGACGAGGTCTATCACATCCACGGCATGGACCCCGCGGATATGAAGCCAGGCGCCTCCGAGCACATCGAAAAGAGCCTGGAGTGCTATCGGGAGGAAGACGTCCCCGTGATTCAGGAGGCGTTCCGCAAGTGCGCGGAGGAAGGCACCCCGTATGATCTGGAGTTCCCGTTCAAGGACCTGAACGGACGAGTCACCACCATTCGGACGACGGCAAGCCCGGTGCTGGAAAATGGTAATGTGTTGAAAGTCATTGGCAACATAATGGATATCGGTGAGCAGAATCCCGGCAAAGCGGAAGCGTCCACCGGACAGCGGAGTTGAAAGTGAAGTCTGACAAACACTTTGAAAGGCTGCGCAGACAGGCTGAGAACATGCTCGGAGAGGCCGGCGCCGCTGATGCCGACTGCCTGAAGCGCGGCTTCGATGAACTGCTGCACGAGCTGCAGATCCATCAGGCCGAGCTGGAAATACAGAACGAGGAACTCCGCACCGCTCAGAATGCGCTCACGCAGGCGAGGAATCGTTACGAGCGACTCTTCCATCAGGCCCCGGTGGGATACGCTCTGCTGGATCGCGACGGCGTGGTGCGCGACGTGAACAATACCCTGTGCGAAATGCTGGGATATACCCCCGCGGACATGGTGGGCAAGGGGATCACCATCTTCCTCGCCAACGGTGACAGGAACGTTTTCCTCGGCCGTTTCAAGGCGTTTTTCAACCAGCCGGAGAGCAAGGGGCTCGAGCTGCGGATGCAGCCCGCAAAGGGCAGGCCGCTTTTCATGCGCCTTGAAGGGTCCCGCCTCGAACAGCCGCCGGAGGAGTGCGAGTGCCGCTCCACGGGCTCGCTCATGGTCTCGTTCAGCGACATAACCGAACGTGTCCGCGCCGAGCGCAAGACAACCGTGGTCATGCAGGAGTTGCAGGAACTGACGAACACCTTCGTCACCATGCTCGAGCGGACCACGGATTATCTCTATTTCAAGGACGCGGGGCACCGCTTCACCGCCGTGAGTCAATCCATGGCGGAGCTTACGGGACACGGCCACTGGCGTGACATGATCGGCAAGACCGACCTCGACGTTTTTCCGGCGGAACATGCCACAAAGTACCTGGATACCGAGCGGCCCGTCATCGAGAAGGGCGAATCGCTTCTTGGCATACAGGAGACCTATTTTCGCCCTGATGGAAGGATTGGCTGGGTAAGCAGCAACAAGTGGCCGCTTCTCGACGATGACGGCAACGTCATCGGACTCTTCGGCATGTCTCGCGACATAACCGACCTCGTGCTCATCGAGCAGGAACTCAAGCGCAAGGTGAGCGAGTTCGAGAGCATTTTCGACAGCAGCGCGCTGGTGACGATCTACCTCAAGGGAGGCCGTCGGCTGCACCGGGTCAATAAACGCTTTGAAAGGCTGTTTGGCTACACACAGGAGGAGGTGGCGGGAAAGCACGTGGGCATGCTCCACGTTACGCCCGACGACGCTCGCCGGTTCGAGAGTGAGCATTACGAGGCCCTGCGAAACGGCAGGGTCCGCCAAATTGAGTACCCCCTGAAGACAAAGGACGGCCGCAGCATCTGGTGCAGCCTCTCCGGCAAGGCCGTGAATCCTCCGGCTTTGGACGAGGGGGTTATCTGGGTGGTGGACGACATCAGCGAGCGCAAGGAACTGGAAGAGCTCAAGGCTGACGTGGACCGTATGATGATCCACGATCTGCGAAGCCCGCTCTCCGGCATTATCGGGCTGCCGCAGGCCATGCAGCAGGACGAAAACCTGACAAAGGAGCAGAAGGAGCTGCTGCAGACCATCGAACAGGCAGGGTACCGGATGCTGACGCAGGTCAACCTTTCACTGGACCTGTACAAGATGGAAACGGGGCAATACGTCTATCAGCCCAAGTCCATCGACATGCGCAGGGTTCTGGAGCGTGTCGCTGCCGACCTGGCTTCGCTGGCGCACGTCAGAGGCGTTCGAATCAGAACAGCCATAAACGGGACTGACCTCGCCCATGCCTCAAGCTACATGGTCACGGCCGACGAACTGCTCATCAACACGCTCATGAGCAACCTCGTGGCGAATGCTGTGGAGGCCTCACCTTTCGGCAGCGCTGTGGATGTGATGCTGTTTCCTCAGCAGAAGCATCACGCGCTGGCAGTGCACAACCTCGGCGTGGTGCCCGAAGAGGTGCGAGCGGACTTCTTCGGCAAGTACGTCACCCATGGAAAGGAAAAGGGCACCGGCCTCGGCACCTACAGTGCCAAGCTCATGTCCGAGGCCATGGACGGGGACCTTCTCATGACCACCGGCGCGCAGACCGGAACCACGGTCACCTTCAGGCTGCCAAGGTAACATCTACCCGTCGCCGGGAAGCTCGATGAGGATTTCGTCCACGGGGACCGGCTTCCCGAAGTAGAAGCCCTGAACCTGATCGCAACCAAGCTCCGTAAGGATTTTCAGCTGCTTTGCGGTTTCCACGCCTTCGGCCACCACTTCCAAACGGAAGTTCTTGGCCATGCCGATGATGGATGCCGCTATCATCCTGCTGTTAACATCCTTTTCAAGGTCCATGATGAAGGATCTGTCCACCTTCAGCACGTCGATGGGAAATTCCTTCAGGTAGTAGAGGGATGAGTACCCGGTGCCGAAGTCATCGATGGACAGCCTGAAGCCGGCTGCGGACAACGACATGAGGCGCGCAACGCTCTCGTGGACGTTGGTCATTGCATTGTTTTCGGTTATTTCCAGTTCCAGCATGCCGGGCTCGATGCCGCTTTCCGACGCGATGGAGAGGATTGTGTCCGCCAGGTTGCTGCGGCCGAACTGAAGCGGGGAGAGATTCACGGAGACGGGTCTGTCCGTGATGCCGAGCCGCCTCATGTCGCGGCACGCCCGGGATATGACCCATTCGCCGATGGAGACGATCTGGCCTGTTTCTTCGGTCAAAGGGATGAACTCCGCCGGACTGATGAGCTGTCCGTCGTTCTCCCATCTGAGCAGCGCCTCCCAGCCCACGATATGCCGGGTCGCGATGTCGACCTTGGGCTGGTAATGCAGTCGGAATTCCTCGTTGGCGAGGGCGGAGCGGAGCTTTCGTTCCAGTTCCATGCGTCGCGTCATCCTGCGGTTCATCCCGCTGGTGAAAAAACGGAACCCGTCGTGGATGCTGTCGCCCGCGCGGTCCATGGCGAGCTCGGCCTGTCCGAGCAAGGATTCGTGACCGCGGCTGTCATCCGGGAAAATACTGATGCCTATGCGGCTTGTCAGCTCAAGTGTGGCGTCATGGGCGGCTATAGGGGCCGATATGCTCTGCTGAATATGTCGCGCCAGCCCCGCGATTTCATCAACATCAGACGGTTCGCGCATCATGAAGGCGAACAGGTCGCCGCCGAGCCGGGCGACCGTGTCGCCGGGAGCGGCGAGCACTTTCAGCCTCCGGGCGATCTCCTGCAGGATGGAGTCACCGGTCCGGTAGCCGAATGAATCATTTATGTGTTTGAAATTGTTGATGTCGATGCACAGCAGCGCAGTGCGGTTCTCATTTTTGAGCATGACCCGCAGTCTGTCCAGCAGCAGGGTGCGGTTTGGCAGTTCGGTCAGGGCGTCGTGCTGGGACTGGAACGCTATCCGTTCGTCCTTTTCCTTGTTTTCGCTCAGGTCGTGAAAGATGGCCGCGTAGTTGACGATCTCGCCATCATCATTGCGGAATGCGAATATGTTGAGCCATTCCGGATAAATGTCTCCGCTTTTTCGGCGGTTCCAGATTTCACCGGACCAGCGGTCGTGGGTCGTGATCTCCTCCCACATCCTGCGGTAGAACTCTGGTTCGTGCTTGTCGGACTTGAGAACGCGCGGATTGCGGCCTTCCACTTCCGTGGGGCTGTAGCCGGTGATGGCGCTGAATGCGGGGTTGATTTTGATGATGTCACCGTTTGCGTCCGTGATGGTGATGCCCTGAAGGGAGTTCTTGAACACTTCCTCCAACAGCTGCAGCTCCATCTGGGCGGACTGGCGGCGCAGACTCTCCCGCTCGAGCGAACGGTTCGTCTCGAGCAGCTCCGCCGTCCTGAGCTCGACCTTGCGCTCCATGTCGGAACGGGCAAGCTCCAGTTTTTCCACCATCCGGGCCAGCTCGTGCTTCTGCCGCCTGTCGCGCAACTGGTAGTCTCGCATCTTGAGCAGGGAGCGCATCCTGACGGCCAGCTCCGTCTTGTTCACGGGCTTGGTGATGAAGTCGTTCGCGCCTGCGCGGACTCCTTCGAGACGTTGCTCGCGCCCGGTGAGCGAGGTGATGAGTATTATGGGGATTTCGCCGCAGTCCTCGCTGCGCCGGATGGACTCCGTCAGCTCGAATCCGTTCATACCCGGCATGAGAACGTCAAGCAGCGCCATGTCGATGCTTTCGTCAAGCAGCCGCAGGGCTTCTTCCCCGGACTCTGCGAACACAGCTTCGTGTCCCATCTGCTGCACGAGGCCGCCGGTGAGACGTCTCGTGAGTTCTTCGTCGTCGGCCACGAGGATTCGTCTCTTCGGGGCATTGGTGTCGATTTCCCGCTCATGCAGGGGCGTGGACTGTCTTGCCATGCTTACGCCGCCTTTCCATCCTTGCCGGACTGCTGGAGCTCTTTGATGAGCTCGTTGAGTTCGGACGTCATTTCATGCAGTTCCCTGACGGACTGCGATGATTCCACCATGCCGTCCGTGGTCTGCCTGACGATGGTGTTCACATCGTCGAGGGCGGCATTGATCTGCTCCGACGCTGCCGACTGTTCCTCGGAGGCGGTGGCGATGCCCTCCACCTGCGTGGCGCTGTCTCCGGCGAGGCGGACGATGGTGCTCAGGGCCTCTCCGGAGTCGTTGGCGAGTCGGGTAGCGCGGTCCACGGTCTCCGTGGCCAGGTCGACATTCTTGAGGTTGGTGTTGGCCGACTCCTGAATGGAGGAGATGCTCTGGCCCACTTCCTTGGTGGCGCCCATGGTCTTTTCGGCGAGCTTGCGCACTTCGTCCGCGACCACCGCGAAACCGCGGCCGGCTTCGCCCGCACGGGCGGCCTCGATGGCGGCGTTCAGCGCGAGCAGGTTGGTCTGGTCCGCAATGTCTGTAATGACGTCCATCACCTTGCCGATGGCATCGGCTTCGCCGCCCAGTTCGCGCATGTTTTCCTGAAGTCGCGTCGCCGTGGCGTGAACTGCGGAGATTGCCTCCACCGCCTGTCCGACGACCTCCGCGCCGCGTTCCGCTTCGGAGCGCGCGTCATTGGAGCTGGTCGATGCGCTGCTGGCGTTTCGGGCGACTTCCAGAACCGTCGCGTTCATCTGCTCCATTGCCGTGGCGGTTTCGCCGACGCGGTCACGCTGGGACCGGGCACCTGCGCTCACCTGCTCCACCTGCGCCGAGAGCTGCTGCGTCGCCACGGAAAGCCGCTGGGATATTCTCTCGGCAGAGCCGGCGATCCGGACCATGCGGCGTTCGGCCTGCTTGATCTCGGTCAGGTCGGTGACGAGTTCGATGGCGCCCACCACGTTGCCCTGCTGATCCCTGATCGGTCTTGCCGAATATGAAATGTCGAGGTCGCCTGCGGCGGGATGCGCCGCTGTCTGGGATTCCTCGTTCTTCAGGCTGTGCATGGCCCTGGCGCAGGCGCAGTTTTCGGTCTGGCAGTCGTCGGTCTTGAAGTGGTCCCAGCACTTGGTGCCGTTCAGGGCTTTGCCGGTGGTGTGGCCTGCGGCTGCGCCGGCTTTGTTCATGAACAGAATGTTGTGCTCGGTGTCTATGGTCATCAGAGGGGAAGGCACGTTGTCGAGGTAGTCGAGGAAGATGTCGGCCAGCTCGTTGACGTCCTCCATGATTTTGGAGAATTCGCCCTCGAAGCTGTCCGTGGCGGCGCGATCAGTCAGTCTGCCGAGGGATATCTCGTGCGTCATCCGGGTGGTCTCGTCCTGCAGGCGGGCGCAGTTGTCACGGATGCGAACCAGAGACTGTGCGACGATGCCCACTTCGTCGCGGCGTTCCTTGTCGAGCTCGGTGCGGAACTTGCCCGAGGCGATGGCGTCCGCCTGCCCGGCAAGCCTGCTCATGGGGCGCGAGATGCTCAGGCTGATGAGGGTGGAAACCAGAAGCGCAAACAGGACGGCTGCGCCCGTGGTTATCTGCATGGTGGAGATGGTGCTGTCGTGAAGCGCGTCATAGGCCTCGTCAGCCTTTTCCATCTCTTGTGCCATTTTCATCAGCAAGGGATCGAGCGTTTCCATGCTGGCATCGCGAAGGGCGCGGGCGCGCTTGACGATGGGCGAAAGCTCCTGAGTGGAAACGGAATCCGAGGCCAGCGCGGGGAGCAGTACGTCCTCGTACAGGTCCAGATAATCATGGTACCGAGATTCGAATTTTTCCGCTGCTCTTTCTTCGGATATGAGCTTTGCCGCCTTGGCGACCGTTTTGATGTCCTTTTCGGCTTTGGGACGAAACTCTCTGAACTCGGTGGCTGCGGCGCTGGCGTCGCGGGTCATCACCGCGTCGCTGAAGACGGCGTAGAAGTGTTCCAGTCTTGAATCAACAGCGCTCATGGCCATGGCATCCTCGGCGCGGTAGGCTCCCTCGTGCTGGTATTCTCCAAGCGTCTTCAGCGAGCCGTTGGTCTGGAAGCCGAGGACAAGAAATACGGCGAGCACCAGACCGAAGCCGATAACCAGCTTCTTTCCAATCTTCAGGTTGGCAAAAAATTTCATTGATTCCTCGTCGTGCTTTGAGTTGCTGTTTCCGAGTGAACAAACAAAAAGCGTACCCAAGGAATCGTGGTTGCCTATTATTAATAAAGCGCTGTTAAGTCGGTGCGATATTCTCGATTACGTCGAAAAAACGGGGTGGAGCTGTTCAGAGTGGCGTCCTGTCGGACGGGACTCGGTCCTGTCCGGCGGGACTCGGTCCAGTCTGGCAGGACTCGGTCAACTCAACGCAAGGCCGTGTTTTTTTAGCAGGTCGTACATACGGCTTTTTGAGAGGCCCGAGATGCTTCGTGCCTTCATGGGATCCCCGTCCGCTTCCCGGACGAGCTGTTCAAGGTAGGTCTTTTCTGCCTGCAGGGCCTGACGGGCCTTGAAGTCCTTGAAGGTCGGAAGTTGCGCGGCGTCCCGGGCAGGGAAGGGGGCGGCGGCCCCTCCGAGCGAGGCGCCAGTCGCTCTCGCCCGCAGCTCGGTCGGCAGATGTTCCGGAAGCAGAGCCGGTTCGCCCTGTGCGGCAGCGAGTGCGCGCTCTATGGTCAGGGAAAGCTCCCTGACGTTGCCCGGCCAGTCGTAGATTTCCAGTGCCTGCATGAACTCTTCGGTCAGAGCCGTAGTGAGGCCGTGGCGCGAGTGGCGCTGGGCAAAATGCTTCGCCAGTGGGCGGATGTCGTCAACGCGTCGGGAGAGCGGCGGCAGGTCGATGGTGAAGCCCTTGAGTCTGTACAGCAGGTCTTCCCGGAACCGGCCTTCTCGTACTTCCCGGTCAAGCTCGCGGTTGGTGGCTGCGATGAGTCTGAAGTCGCTGGAGATCACGTTGTCTCCGCCGACCGGACGGAAGGATTTTTCCTGAAGAACGCGAAGCAAAACTCGCTGGGCGTCGAGGGGCATCTCGCCGATTTCGTCGAGGAAAAGGCTGCCGCCGTCAGCCTGCGCGACCAGCCCCTGTCTGGTGTTCTCGGCCCCTGTGAAGGCTCCGCGGCGGTGTCCGAACAGGGTGCTTTCGGCCAGATTCTCCGGCAGCGTGGCGCAGTCGACGATGACGAAGGTCCCGGTTGCCCGGGCGCTGTTCTCGTGAATGGCCCGGGCAAAGAGCTCCTTGCCCGTGCCGGTCTTGCCGGTGATGAGGGTGGATATGTCGCTGGCCGCTGCGCTTGACATGAGCTTGAGGCAGTCCTGAAAGGCCTTGCTGTTGCCGATGATGCCGTCGCGCTTGGTGTCTGCGCCGTGAGGCGAAAGCCGACGCTGCCGGAAGCGCAGCGCCCGCTCAACGGACTGCTTGAGCTTGGGCAGGGAGAGCGGTTTCTGCACGTAGTCCCACGCGCCGCTGCGGATGGCTATCTCCGCGCTCTCCGCGTCGCCCACGGCCGTTACGACGATGACCACCGGGTCGCCGGCCAGTCGACAGAGTTCGTCCATGGCTTCGAGCCCGTTGCCGTCTGGCAGGTTCACGTCGAGAAAGAGTAGGTCCGGAGAGGCTTCCGCAACATTCAGGAACCCCTCGGACAGGGACATGGACGCTCCGCCGGAATGTCCCATCTGCATGGCCAGGTGCTCCAGCGCCATGCAGGTCATTTCATCGTCGTCTATGATGTGCAGTCTAGCCATGGGTTCCATTAGGTGTTGCGGGGACTGTCGCTCCCCATTTCTTCCCTGAGCATTGCCGTTACGAAGCCGGTGCCGGTACGGACCGCCGGGAGCATGGAAGCCGCGCTTTCGAGGTCGCCGTCGACGAGTGCCTCGTGCAGCCTGGCGATGCGTGCGTGCAGCCGCGTGGCGCCAATGGTGGCGGCGTTTCCCTTGAGAGAGTGTGCGGCCCGCACGGCCGAGACCGTATCCTCTTCGGCGATGCGGGATGCGATCTCCTCAAGGCGTTGAGGAGCGGTGCGTATGAATATCCTGTAGAGTTCCATGAGGAGGCCGGAGTCGCCGTCGAGCGATTCCAGCACGGTCTCGGTATCAAGAAGCTCACGCGAGTCCATGATGTCGGGCAGCCTGCTCTGCACGTCTTCGATGGCCCGGGCGAGTTCGTGAATGGAGACGGGCTTGGAGAGATATTCGTCCATCCCGGACTCGCGGCACAGGTCGCGAAATCCGGATTCGGCATGAGCGGTGAGCGCTATGACGGGGACGGCCGCCGCGTCTTCTCCCGCGGCGCCGGAGCGTATGTGCCGGGCCGCGTCGAAGCCGTTCATCTCGGGCATCTCCACATCCATGAGCACCATGTCGAAAAAACCTGCGGACAGCTTCTCGACGGCTTCGCGCCCGTTGCCCACCACGCTTAGGTCGTGGCCCATGCGGTCGAGGAATGCTCTGATGACACGGACGTTGTCTTCGTTGTCCTCCGCAAGAAGGATGGAGAGCCGTCGTTCGGCGGCCGGCAATTCGGGAGCGTCCCTGCGTTTCGGGGCGGGGCCGTGACCGGGCGCTACGCGAGCGGTGAAGGTGAAAACGCTCCCCCCGCCCGGCACGCTCTGCACGGTGAGGTCGCCACCCATCATAATCGCCAGTTCCCGGGAGATCGCCAGGCCCAGTCCGGTGCCTTCGTGCTCTCTGGTCAGCGAATCGTCTCCCTGTGTGAAGCTGCTGAAAATATCGGCCTGCATCGCTTCCTCGATGCCGATTCCGGTGTCCGCCACCGAAATCTCAAGCAGGAGATCGTCATCCTTCGCGTGAGAGGGGGCTGCGTCGGCCTCCACGTGGATGTACCCCTTTTCGGTGAACTTGACAGCGTTCGAAAGCAGGTTGATGACGACCTGCCGAATCCGGTCGGCATCGGCTCGCAGGAATCCCGGCAAATGGTCTGCGATGTCGAGTCCGACCGCGAGGCCCCGTTCAGTCGCCTGACGGGAGATCATGGAAACCGCGCCGTCGAGCAGTTCCTGCAGGGAAAAGTCTCGTGGCTTGAGTGGCAGCCGTCCGGCTTCGATGCTGGAGAGGTCGAGGATGTCGTTGAGGATGGTCAGCAAGGTGGAGCCGGAGCTTTTGACGCTTCCCATATACTCGCGCTGCATCGGCGTCAGCCTGCTCTGAAGCAGGACGTCGGTCATGCCGAGTATGGAGTTCATGGGCGTGCGAATCTCGTGGCTCATCTTGGCAAGGAAGGAGCTCTTGGCCCTGTTGGCTTCCTCGGCCTGTCGGCGGGCCTGCTTGATGCGCTCCTCGAAGCGGCTGCGCTGGAGGGCAAGCGCGAGAAACGTCGCCACGCGCCCCGCCGTGGAGAGGTCCTCGTCCGTGAACCCCGTCTGCTTGTTGGCGAGGGTGATGCGTCCGAGCGGCTCGTCCCCCGCCTCGACGGGAACGCGGAGCAGGTTTTTCAGGGGAGTGCCGAGGGTTGTCCCGAGGTCCGTGGCGGTTTCGAGCGCGGGAGAGTTGTCCAGAAGCGGAGCTTCCTCGGCCGCGCAGCTTCTCGGGGAGGACAGGCGCTCGAGTCTGCCTTCGGCCTCCGGACCGCATTCGTGATTGAAGAATACGAAGGCCGTCTCCTCTTCCGCGGAGTCGCTTTTCACGTAGGCGCAGCAGAACTCGCATTGCACCAGAGCGCATGCGGTGGAAAGGACCATGCGGGCCATGGTCTCCATGTCCAGCGGGCGCAACAGGCTTCTGCCCAGCGCGGAAAGGGCGCTTTCGATCTCGCGCTGGCGTGCGGCCTGCCGCTCCGCCTCTCTTCTGGCGGTGGCGTCCAGCCCGATGGAGGTGATGCTCAGCAGCCGCCCGTCCTCATCATAGGCGGGCCTATTATGCCATGTCATCCAGAGGCGTTTCCCGGATTTGGTGACTATCTCGTTTTCGTGCGGCGTCTCGTGCACGGACTCCGGAGCGTTTATGAGTCCGCGAATCTGCTCCTCCAGGTTGACCCCCTCGCTGTCTGTTTTGGGCAGTATGGTATCCGTCAGGTGTCGGCCGATCATTTCTCCGAGGCTGAAACCGAAGAGCCGCACGGCATACTCGTTGGCGAAGAGTACTTTTCCTTCGCCGTCAACGCGCAAAATAGCGGAACGGGAGCTCTCGACGATGTGTCTGTATCTCGCACGGCTGTCGCGCAGAAACTGCCTCGCCCGCATGGTGCTGATGCACTGGCCGACCATTCGGGCGAGCGCGTCGAGCAGTGGCTGATCGTCCGGGGACGGGCCTGCCCGGTCGGAGTCATCCCGGAAGAAGAGTTCGATGCTGCCGCGGGTCAGGTCATCGGTCATCACCGGAGACTGAATGAACTGGGCGGTCTCGGTGAAGGGCACGCTCAGGTACTCCCTGTCGCGAACCCGAATCCTGACGCAGGGCCGCAAACGTCCTCCCCAGTCCCGCGCTATGATATGCACCGCGGAGCTGAGGTAGCCTTCCATGGAGCTTGCCTGCTGCGCTTCGGTGGAGACATTGAAAAGGCAGTTGAGCTTCGTGACGCGCTGCTGAAGCGCTTCGATGAGGCGGTTTCGGTCATCCTGCAGGAATCTGGTGTCGGTTATGTCCTGAATTGCGCCCGAGATAATAACCGTATCTCCCTCCCTGCGTTCGGGCTCTCCCATGGAGCGCACCCATCTGGGAGCGCCGAGGTTGGTCACCATCTGCAGTTCAAGGTCCCAGCCCGAGCCGTCTTCAACGGCGCGGTTCAGGGCCTTTTCAAGGAGCTCTCTGCTTTCATCGCTGTAGAAGGCCAGGGCGCTCTCAAGGGTCGGAACGAAGTCTTCGAGCGTTTCATGAATCCGGTACACTTCGTCCGTCCAGAACAGTGCGCCGGTGTCGCAGTTGTATTCCCACCCGCCGACTGATGCCAGTTCGCCCGTCTTGCGGAGCATCTGACCCGTGCGGGCGAGCTCGAGTTCCATGCGTTTGCGAGCGGTGATGTCAACCTTGACCGCGGCAAAGCGGCAGATCCTGCCCTCGGCATCGAGAATGGGGGCAATGGAGGCGTTTTCCCAGTAAAGGGAGCCGTCTTTTCTCGCGTTGAGGAGGTCGCCGTTCCAGGTACGGCCGGAAAGGATGGTGTCCCACATGTCGCGATAGACGCTGTCGGGAGTGTATTCCGTCTTGAGTATCCGTGGATTCTGTCCCAGCGCTTCTTCGGGGGCGTACCCGGTGATCACCGTGAAGTACGGGTTGACGAACTCGATGGTTCCGTCGCGGTCGGTGACAACCACGGAGGCCGGGCTGTGATTGATGATGGACAGCAGGGTTTCGCGCTCTTCGAACTGGTCCGAGCGATCGCACTCTTTGACTGAAACAGCCGCTTGCGGCGCAGAGACGTGACGACGCGACCGACCGAGCTCTGCCTCAAGCTCGGCAATGCGTTCACGCGCTTCGCGCAGTTCCGTTTCCAGCGATTGTTCCTTTTCCATCATGCCTCAATGCATTTTTTCAGGTGATTAAAATAATCGAAAAGCATCCCCGACATGTCAACTGTATTAGAATGAGGTGGTCCTGAGTTTTCAACTTGTTGTGGAAAATAAGGAAATCCTTGCCACTTCTTGAAGCCGAGGCTAGTTTTCGCTGCCCCGAAACGGCCGATTCCTCCGAATGGCCCCAGAAACGCGAGTTTTTCAATGAACGGTAAAAAACTGGATGTTTTGTATTTCGACAGGAAGCTAGTTGTTGTCAACAAGCCCAGCGGGTTGCTCTCCGTGCCCGGAAAAGGGCCGGAGAATCAGGATTGCGTGGTGACCCGCGTGCAGGAGATGTTTCCCGAGTGCCGCAAATATCCCACTGTTCATCGGCTGGATATGGACACGTCCGGCATACTCGTACTCGGGCTAACGGCGCGGGCGCAGCGCGAACTTTCTCAGCAGTTTCACGACCGGGAAGTCTCCAAACGCTACATAGCCCTGCTGGACGGGGTCCTTGAAGAGGAAGAGGGCAGGGTTGACCTGCCGCTGCGGCTTGACGTGGACAACCGACCTTATCAGGTGGTGGACTTCGAACGCGGCAAGCCCGCGAGCACGCTCTGGAAACGAATCGCCATCGAAGACGGCCGGACCCGAGTGGAGTTCGTTCCGCTTACCGGGCGCACGCACCAGCTCAGGATGCACGCGGCGGAACCCGGCGGACTCGGAATACCCATCGTTGGAGACAGGCTTTACGGCTCGGGCACCGGTCCGGGGCAGCTGAAGCTCCATGCGACATATCTGCGCTTCGTGCATCCCAAGACCAAGGAAGCGATGGAGTTCGAAGTGCCGCCGCTGTTCTGAGCGGCAGGCTGGGCGAAGAATGCAGGACGGGGTCACCGCATGGGCGGCGACCCCGCTTTAATGTCCGGGGATCAGTTGCGGATATGACAGTCGCCGCAGGACACCGGCGCGTCCGCCGTCCCCGCGCGTCTGGCGGTGGAGTGGCAGCCTACGCAGCTTCGCTGGTCGGAGCGGTCGTGGAACGCGCGGTAAAACGATCGCGCCTCGCGTCGTCCCTGCTGGTCGTGGCAGCCTTGAGAGGAGCAGCTTGCGGGTTGCCCTTCGCCGTTCCACTCGTGGTGGCAGGTGACACACTGGCCGGGATCAAGCCGGTCGTGCAGGGTGTGCGAGAACGGCACTGCCGGCCGTCTCGCTTCCCAGCCGTCAGGGACTGACAGCATCATGTCCGCGGGAAGGTCGGCGGCGAAGGCCGAGGGCGCTGCCAGCATGAAGGCCAGAAGGATGAGTGTCCTGTAGAAGGTGGTCATGACTGCGTCTCCTGTTGAGGTTGTCATGACAGAATAGAGGCAAGGTCCGTGCCGAAGCGTGGGTATGGTGAAATCGGGGGTTCCCGGGTCGGCGTGTGCGCCGTGAGTGCATTCCGTGCGGTCTGTGTGCAGGAAATGCGCGCTTTTCGGTTCAGGAGGAGAGGATGTTCTTGACTGCGACCATGGCCTCGTGTGGCGTGATGGAGGCGAGGCACTCGAGGCCGTTTGCGCAGCCGCGCTTGCCGTGCAGCGAGCACGGACGGCATTTCAGCGGGCGTTCGAGCACCATGTCGTTCCGGCCAGCCGGGTAGAAGCCCCACGCCGGGGCCGTGGGGCCGAAGAGAGCAACCACGGGCGTGCGCACCCCGGCCGCAAGGTGCAGGGGGCCGGAGTCGTTGGTGACGAGGACGCTTGCGCGCTCCAGCACGGCACAGGTCTGACGCAGGCCGGTGCGGTTGGTAAGGTCGCGCGGGGTCTCGGAGAAAAGGGGCACGTCGTTTCGGCCGATGCAGACCCAGTTGATCCCGGCCAGCTCCAGTTGATTCGCCAGTTCCTCCCAGTATTCCGCAGGCCACTGTTTGGCCGGGTGCGTGGCGTACGGGTGCAACGCCACCAGCGGCGGCCCGTCGATGCCCTTGAGGACGCCGAGCGCGGCGTACCGGTCGCCGTCGTTCAGGTGAATCTTCGGGAGCAGTTCGATTCTCCCGGGAGGGGCCTTGTCCAGAGCCATTGCGTAACGCTGAGGGACATTGGTCTCTTCAAGCGCGCGGGCAAACGGACGCATTCGGGTGGCGCCGTATAGTCTGCGGAGCAGTCCTTTTTTGGGGTATCGGAAGACCCTGCCGCGCCAACACTGGGCGAGAACGCGCGTGCGAAGGACGCCGTGCAGATCTATGAGGGGCAGGCCGTGATAGCCGCGGGAAATGCGGTTGCACTGCGCGATCCATGCTCGCAGGCTCATGCCGGAGGGGTCCACCTCCACGATTTCCCTGACAGCGGGGTGCTCCTCAAGCACATCGGCGTTGCCGGGGCGGGTGATGAAAACGAAAGACAGATTGCGCGTGCGTTTCCACCAGTCGAGCACGCCGGTTGCGAGCACCACGTCCCCGAGGTGGCCCAGCCGCACGACGACCGCCGTATCCCCCTGTTTTTCCCCGTTCCGAATCATCGGGGCAGTCTGCCGGAATCCCTCGGATTGTCAAGATCGGACGCTGTTGCAGGGGGCGCGGGCATCTGGTATTATGAGAGCGGTTACGGCCTGCGGCCGGGTTTTTTCAAGGAAAGGAAATGCTGGAACTGATAATAGCCGTCGGGGTGGCCACTCTCGTCTCCGCCTACTGCTCCGTCGCAGAAGCGGCCCTCTATTCGCTCCCCCCGAGCGCCATAGAAAAACTCAAAAAGGAAAAACGCAAGGGCGCCGACCTGCTCGAACGCCTGCGGATCAACGTCGAAGAGCCCATCACGGCGATTCTGACCCTGAACACCGTGGCCCACACCGCCGGGGCGGCCGTTGCCGGCTGGGCATGGGGGAACGTGTACGGAGAGGACACTCTCTGGCTCTTCACCATTGCCTTCACGATATTCATACTTATTCTGTCAGAAATTCTTCCAAAGACGATCGGAGTCGATTACAACGAGCGCATCGCGCCGCTGTTGGCTCGTCCTCTGAGCGGGCTGATATGGATTCTGAAGCCCGCGATCTGGTTCTGCGGCGCCATGGCACGGGTGGTAAGGCGGCGAGACGGTACGCCCGGTCACACGGAAGACGACATCAGGGCCATCGTGAGCCTGACCCGTCGCTCCGGGACCATCAAGGCGTACGAAGAGGTGTCCATCCGGAACATCCTCTCGCTGGACATGAAGACGGTGGAGCAAATCATGACCCCGAGGACGGTGGTCTTCTCCCTGCCCGCCGACATGACCGTCGCCGAGGCCAGGGAGTCCCAGCCCTCGTGGCCGCACAGCCGCATTCCCGTCTATGACGACAACCCCGAGGACATCGTGGGCGTCGTCTACAGGAGGCAGGTGTTCGAGGCGCTGGCCAACGACCAGAGCGAGAGGACTCTGGCCGACATGATGAAGCCGGTACGCTTCGTGCTTGAAACGCTGACGCTGGACAAGCTGCTGGTGCAGTTCCTCGGCAGCAGGGTGCACCTCTACGTGGTGCTGGACGAATACGGCGGCGTCGCCGGGGTGGTGACGCTCGAAGACGTGCTTGAAGAGATCCTCGGCAGCGAGATCGTGGACGAGACTGACCAGGTGGTGGACATGCGGGAACTGGCCCGCGCACGCCGGGACGAGCTTACTCGTCGGGACGAGCCGAAGGAAAAGAGCAAAAAACAGGACGGAAAGAAATAATGGCGAAGAAGAACTCCAAAGCCGTGTACCTCGCGGCCATATTCCTCTTTCTGGGCGGGTTCGGGTATCTCGTGTACTCCGGACTGACCGAGGATTCCGTGTATTTCCTCAACGTCAACGAGGCGCTGGCGGCGGACAGCGCACAGCTTGAACACGCGCGCCTTTTCGGCAAGGTCGCCATGGATAACGTCGAGCGCGACGGCGGAATCGGCGTTTCCTTCGACCTGCTGGACAAGATGGAGCCGGGCAGGGCCGTCCGCGTGGAATACAGCGGCTCCATTCCCGACACCTTCGAGCCGGGCGTCGAGGTCATCGTTGAGGGCGGCATGGACCGGCAGAGCGGCGTGTTCGAAGCGCGGACGCTGGTGACCAAATGCCCCTCGAAATACAAAGAGCAGAGTGAATCCATGGATAAGAACGCCTAAGCGGCGTGAAAATATTTTCACATGCTTGCCAAAAGCCCGTCCGCAGTCTACAAGCGGCAAACTTTCATCCCTGAACTGCGACTCGTACTCGACAAGGAGTTTGCATGCATCTGACAGCCTACGCCGTCCTGCTCGCGGGATTGCTTCTTTCACTCTTCGGCGCCGCATGGGCAGCCAGATCGGCCTGGAAGGATTCCGGAGAAGGGCTTCGGGCCGTTGAGTTCGGCAGCTTCGGCGCCGCCGCCTGCGTGGTCACGTCCTCGGCAATCCTGCTGGCCGCGCTCATGGCCCGGGATTATTCGTTTCTCTACGTTTACGAGAACGTGGATGAGACGCTCAACTTCATCTATACCATCACGGGATTCTGGGGCGGCCGTGCCGGATCGCTGCTGTTCTGGGAGCTGATCATCGCCGTCTGCGGGGTGCTCTTTGCCTTTTCCCCGAAATACAAGGCCCTCGAGGATCGCACCAAGCTGTTCTTCTGGGTCTTTTTCCTGATGTTTCAGGCGTTTTTCCTGCTCCTGCTCACCTGCTGGAGCAACCCGTTCATCAAGCTCGTGCCCACACCGCTCGACGGCCGCGGTCTCAACCCGCTGCTGCGCAACCCGGGCATGATCTTCCACCCGCCCCTTCTGTTCCTCGGCTTCGCCCTCTACACGGTTCCCGGCTGCGCGGCCCTGGCCGCCTACATCGCGGGCGAACCCAAGAGCTGGGTGAAGCTGACCCGCAACTGGAACATTCTGGCGTGGGTATTCCTTACCGCGGGCATCGTGCTTGGCGGCTGGTGGTCCTACATGGAGCTGGGCTGGGGCGGCTACTGGGCCTGGGACCCGGTGGAGAACGCTTCCCTGATTCCGTGGTTCGCCGGAACCGCCTTCCTGCACACCGCAGTCATCGAAGCCCGTCGTGGCGCACTGCAGCGCACCAATGTCGTGCTTATCTCCATGACGCTGCTGCTGTGCGTCTTCAGCACCTACCTGACCCGAAGCGGCGTCATCGAGTCGCTGCACACCTTCGGCAAGAGCCCCGTGGCCGTGCCGCTGGTCATAGGCATGGTCGTTCAGGCCGTGCTCACGGTGATGGTCGTGCTGCTCGGCGAAAAGCATGTCACTCGCTCCCTGAGCGATCTCGCCAGCAGGCAGGGGCTCCTCGTGGCCTGTACGTGGTTCCTGCTGGCCCTCGGGCTGGTGGTCACGCTGGGCACCATGTGGCCGGTGATCAGCCAGATCTGGAGCGACCAGACAATGGGCCTCGGACCCGACTTCTACAACCGGGTGACTCTGCCGTTCTTCAGCCTGCTCGTGCTCATGTTCGCCGTTTGCCCGTGGCTTGGCTGGAAGGGTGGTCTGCGGGACATCAAAGGATTCGTGGGCGTCTGCATCATCTTCGCGGTCTCCGCGGTGGCGATCTACGCCATGGGCTATGACAAGCCCCTCGCGGTGTTTGCCGCGGCATCCTCTGTCGCAGCCATCGGCAGCGTGGTGCTCCTTTTCGTCTTCTCCCCCGCCATGCGCCGCAACGCGACGTCGTGGGGACAGTACGGAATCCACCTCGGCGTGGCGATGATGGCGCTTGGAATAGCCTTTTCAGGACCGTACAAATCCGAGGCCGAGGTGACCCTTGCTGAAGGGCAGACCATGCGCATCGAAGGTTACAACATCACTTACCTCGACCATGTGCAGGACGAGACCAAGGAACTCAGCGCCCGTCTCACCGCCCGCCTGAGGGTTGAGAGCGACGGAAAGCAGCTCGGCATGCTGCATCCCGAAAAGCGCATCTACCGAAACTATCCCGGACAACAGTTCGCGGAAGTGGCGGTCATCCCGTCTCTCGGTGAAGAGATATACGCCACCGTGCTCGGGCTGACCAAGAAGGGCGAGGTGAGTTTCAAGATCAGCGTCAACCCGCTCGTGAACTGGGTGTGGATCGGCGGAACCGTGATGTGCGTCATGGGGCTGGCCCTCTACCGTCGCGAAAAGGAGACCGTCTAGCCGATGTCCGGCGACGTGGTCCTCAGGGTGGGCAAGGCCGCCAAATTCTTCGGACGCAAGCTGGTCTTCAAGAACGTGTCGTGCGAGTTGAAGCGCGGGGAGATTCTTCTCCTCGCGGGCCGCAACGGCGCGGGAAAGAGTACGCTCATGAAGATCATGGCCGGGCTGGGACGCGCGAGCGCCGGCAAGGTCGAGCTGCTCGTCGATCCGGAGAAGAGCGCCTATCTCGGGCATGAGACATTCATCTATCCGGGCATGACCGCAGCGGCCAACCTGCGCTTCTGGGCCGGAATGTACGGCGTGGATGTTGATGAAAGAGCCATCGCCGCGGTTCTGGAGCGCGTGGGGCTATCCCGCGTGGCCGAGGAGAAGGCGGGCGGATTCTCTCGGGGCATGTCGCAGCGGCTGAATCTCGCACGGGTGTTTCTCGTGGAGCCGGAGCTCGTGTTTCTCGACGAGCCCGGCACCGGGCTGGACTTTCGGTCGCTGGACATGATGCGCCGGGAGATTGAGGCGTTTCGCGACCGTGGAACCGCTGTCGTCTGGATCAGCCACCACGTGCACGAGGACCGCAACATCGCCGACAAGGTGCTGGCGCTGGGCGGACGCAAGGTGGAATATTTCGGTCCCGCCGCCGACTACGAACCGGAGGGGCCGACATGCTGAAACGCGCCATGCTCATCGCGGGCAAGGACCTGCGCCTTTCCGTCGGGGGAGGGCAGGGGCCGGTTCAGGCCGTCCTGCTGGGCCTGATCCTCATCTTTCTGTTCAGCCTGTCCAAGCCGCTGGGCGGGGCCATCACCGCACAGGCCGCCGGAGCCATTTTCTGGCTGGCTTCGTCCTTCTGTCTCGTGCTGGTTTTCAACGATCTTTTCAGCATCGAGGAGGCCGAGGGCGCGAGGCTGGGGATACTGTCTTCCCCGGCGCCCATTCATTCAGTCTGGATAGGCAAGGGGCTGGCCGGGCTGAGTCTGCTGATTCTTTCGCAGCTGGTCTTCTTCCCGGCGACCGTGGCCTTCCTCGGTCAGGATGTGAGCGGTCCGCCGTGGCTGTTCTTTGCGGCACTCGCCGGAGCCGACGTGGGGCTCTGCGTGCTCGGGGCGCTTCTCGGGGCGCTGTCTCAGGGACAGACCGCCCGTGAATCGCTGCTCTCGGTCATCGTGTTTCCGCTGCTTCTGCCGGTGCTTCTGGCCGGCATTACGCTTTTTGCGGCGGCGTTTTCCGGTCAGGGCGTGGATGAGGCCATGGACTGGATGGGGCTGGTGCTCGCCTTTGACGCGCTGTTCGCCGGGGCCGGGCTCTTCCTGTTCCCGTTCGTTTACGGAGCCGAGGATTAACCGTTCGGAGTTTTCATGAAAAGAACCGCAATATTCGCTTTTCTCGCCGGGGCTTTTCTGCTGGCGCATCAGGCCATGATCTGGTTTTACGCACCGTATGCCCAGTCCGGCCCGGTCCAGAAGATTTTCTACATTCACCTGCCGTGCTCGTGGTGGGCGCTGGTCAGTTTTCTTACCGTGGCGCTGGCCGGACTCGGCTACCTGCTGACCCGCAAGGACGCCTTCGACCGTGTGGCCGGAGCCGCCGCCGAGATCGGCGTGCTGCTCTGTACCCTGTCTCTCGCCACCGGGTCGGTCTGGGCCCGGGCCGAATGGGGCCATTGGTGGGTCTGGGATCCCAAGCTCACCACCGCGCTCATCATGTGGTATGTGTACGCCGGATATCTGGTGTTACGCGCCTCGCCGGTGGGAGGGGAACGAAAGGCCCTCGTTTGCGCCGTGCTCGGCATCGTGGCTTTTCTGGACGTGCCGCTTGTGTTCTTCGCCGCGAAGCTCTGGGGCAGCGCGCATCCCGACGGGCTCGCGCGCCAAGGGGGCGGCATGGCACTCAAGATGTGGCACACCGTCTTTGCCGGACTGATCGCCTTTGGGTTCATGTGGTTGACTCTTCTTGGAGTCCGTATCAGACAGCTTGCCTTGCGGGCACGCCTCGATGCGATGCTCGTGTGGGATGATCAATAAGAACTAGGGAGGACCCATGTCCGCCGAGACGTATCTTTTCATTGCCAACGCCATGGTCTGGGCCGGAGTCGCGGGATATCTCGCGTTTCTGGCGGCCCGGTCCAATGCCCTGACGCGCCGCGTCCGCCAACTCGAACTGATGGGAGAAGACGATGACGCTTGATTCCTTATTCGGCCGCAAGACGGTCCTGGCCGTTAGTTTCGTGGTTCTCGCAGGAGTGTTTGCTGCCTCCGTGGGATACCGCATGCTCAATCCGAAGCTGGAAAAGCGCATGGAACGCCGCGGCGGCGGCATGCCGTCCGGAATGGCCGCGGGCATGCCCGGCGAGGATATGGCGGGCCTTCAGGCCACCATGAAGCTGCTCGAGGAGGAGCCGGAAAACTTCAAGGCCCTCAAGGAACTCGGCAGCGCCTTCATGATGATGCAGGCGTGGGAACGCGCCGTTCCCTATCTCGAGCGCGCCAACAAGGTTAAGCCCGATGACCGCGAGGTGCTCATGAGCCTCGGCATCGTACGGTTCCAGCAGAAACGCTACCACGACGCCGCAGCGATATACGAAGACCTCCGTGAGAGCCATCCTCAGGACGCGCTGGTGAATTTCAACCTCGGAATCATCTACAAGCACTTCCTCGACAAGCCTGACGCGGCTGCCGATCTGTTCCGCACCGCGGTGAAGAATGCGGGTGACGACAAGGACATGGTCGAGCGCGCCACGCAGGAGCTCGAGAGCATGGGACGTTAGCGATTTCAATGGGGTATTTGTTGACATACGGGGGAAACTCAATAAAAATGTAAACCTTAAGCAAAATGCGGCCTCCGGATTGTCCCGGCGGGCCGCTTTCAGCAAGGATGTCGGCGGGTTCGCGGCCTGCTCATGTCTTGTTGCATCAACTGTATTCAGGAGAGGATCTGATGAGAGGACACTGGAAGCTTTTCGCGCTGGTTGTCGCGCTCGTTGCGCTGTTCGCAACGGGTTGCGGCGAAGGTAAAAAGGAAGAGGCCGCAAAGGCCAAGAAACTCGTGCTCGGCGTGGCCGGCGCGCACAGCGGCGACCTTGCGTCTTACGGTCTGCCCACCGTGAACGCGGCCAAGCTCGTGGCCAAAAAGGTCAACGCGGAGGGCGGCGTCCTCGGCATGCAGGTCGAAGTCATGGCTCAGGACGACCAGTGCAAGCCGGAAATGGCCACCAACGCCGCGACCAAGCTGCTGTCCGAGGACGTGAAGATCGTGCTCGGTCACATTTGTTCCGGCGCCACCAAGGCCGCTCTGGAAATTTACAAGGACGGCAACATCGTCTGCATGTCGCCTTCCGCCACCAACCCGCCGCTGACGCAGAGCGGCAACTATCCGAACTTCTTCCGCACCATCGCCTCCGACGATGCTCAGGCTCTGCTGGAAGTCGACTTTGCCAAGAAGCTCGGCCTGAAGAACATTGCCGTCATCCACGACAAGGGTGACTACGGCAAAGGCTTCGCCTCCTTCTGCAAGCAGTTCATCGAAGAAGAGGACGGCATGAGCGTCGCCCTGTTCGAAGGTGTCACCCCCGGCGCCGTGGACTACTCCGCAGTGGTTCAGAAGATCAAGAATTCCGGCGCTGACGGCGTCATCTTCGGCGGCTATCATCCTGAAGCCTCCAAGATCGTCACCTCCATGCGCAAGAAGAACATCGAAGTTCCTTTCCTGTCCGACGACGGCGTGAAGGATGAAACCTTCATCAAGGTCGCCGGCGAATACGCCGAAGGCGTCTACGCCACCGGTCCCCGCGATATCTCCGGAAACCCGCTCTACAGCGTCGCCGAATCCGCCCACAAGGAAGAATTCGGCAGCGACCCGGGCGCGTTCTACTATCAGGCCTACGCAGCCGCTCAGGCGCTGCTCAACGCCGTGGAGAAGGCCGGAGCCGTGGACTACGACAAGATCGTGGAAGCCCTGCGTACCGAGTATGTGGAAACTCCGCTCGGCAAGATCAAGTTCGACGACCGCGGCGATGCCGAAGGCGTCGGCTTCTCCATGTACCAGGTCAAGGACGGCCAGTACGTGGAAGTCACCGAGTAGCAAGTTCGGCATAACGTAATCAACAGGGGGCAGGCCGAAGTCTGCCCCCTGATTGTGTAGCACACGGATAGGAAACAGATGGAATATTTCCTTGAGATTTTCTTCGGCGGATTGACCCGGGGGAGCATCTACGCGCTTATCGCGCTCGGGTACACGATGGTCTACGGCATCATCGAGCTCATCAACTTCGCCCATGGCGAAATCTACATGATAGGCGCCTTCACCGGCCTTATTATCGCCGGGGTGCTGGGTGCGGCGGGCTTTCCCGTTCCCGCGATTCTGGTGCTGGCAATGTTGGCCGCGGTCATATATTCGGCCGCCTACGGATTCACCATCGAGAAGATTGCCTACAAGCCTCTTCGTGGCGCCCAGCGGCTCTCTCCGCTGATATCCGCCATCGGCATGTCGATCTTCCTGCAGAACTACGTCATGCTGGCGCAGACGTCGGACTTCCTGCCGTTCCCCAGCCTGATACCCGAATTTCACGTTCCCTGGATTGGACACATCATCAGCAGCGCAGAACTGGTCATCGTGCTTGTCACGGTGCTCGTCTGCATCGGCCTGACGCTGTTCATCAAGTTCACCAGACTGGGCAAGGCCATGCGCGCCACCGCCCAGAACCGCAAGATGGCCATGCTGGTGGGCATCAATGTGGACACCGTCATCTCGGCCACCTTCGTCGTCGGGTCGAGCCTCGCCGCTGTGGGCGGCGTGCTCATCGCCTCGCATATCGGGCAGATCAACTACTACATCGGCTTCATCGCGGGCATCAAGGCCTTCACCGCAGCGGTGCTCGGCGGCATCGGCAGCGTCCCGGGCGCCATGCTCGGTGCGCTCATCCTCGGCCAGACCGAGGCCTTTGCCACCGGCTACGTCTCCTCGGACTACGAGGACGTGTTCGCGTTCGCCCTTCTGGTGCTCATCCTGATCTTCCGGCCTGCCGGAATCATGGGCAAGGAACCGGTGCAGAAAGTGTAACCAATCTGTCCCGCATTCGGGGCGCAAGCAATACAAGGAACTATCATGAGCAACACCGTAGTGGCTGAAAAGGGGACGCAGGGCGGACTCGCCTTCTTCTTCACAGCCGGTTGCGACAACTTTGCCGAGTCGCTCAAAAAGTCCGTGCTGGCGGCTTTGTGGTTCATGTTTCTCACTTTCCCCATAATGGTCATCCGGGTGGATACCATTGAGAACACCATCGAGTGGCGCTGGATAAATCTCGCACTCATCGGGGGCGGGTCGTTCGTTCTGTCCTTTCTCTGGCGTTGGATGCTGGCCCGCAAGGAGCTCAACAAGGGAGCCGCAGCCAGAGAAAGCTCCCTCGAGCGCTCGCTCACGCTGGCTACCTCCATTCCGGCAGCCAAATGGACTCTGCTGGCCTGTATCGCCGTAGTGGCGGTCGGCTTTCCGCATGTGGCCGGGATGTATCAGACGAACATCATGATCTCGTGCCTGACCTACATCGCGCTCGGGCTCGGTCTGAATATCGTCGTGGGGCTGGCGGGCCTGCTCGACCTCGGCTACGTGGCCTTCTATGCCGTCGGCGCCTATGCCTACGCATTGGCCAACATGCACTGGGGCATCGGCTTCTGGACCATCCTCCCGATAGGCGCGCTGCTTGGCACGCTTTTCGGCATCATGCTCGGTTTTCCGGTTCTGCGTCTTCGCGGCGACTATCTCGCCATCGTGACGCTCGGATTCGGTGAAATTATACGATTGGTGCTTGAGAACTGGGGCGAAGTCACCATGGGCCCCAGCGGTATCGCCGGCATCGACCGGCCCACGCTGTTCGGTATCGAGTTCGGCGTGATGAACTCCATCAACTACATGTACTACATCATGCTCGGTCTGATAGTGCTGACAATCTTCTGCGTGAACCGGCTGCAGAACTCCCGAATAGGGCGCGCGTGGCTGGCTCTGCGCGAAGATGAAATAGCCTGTCAGGCAATGGGCATCGACAAGACGAAGACCAAGCTCATGGCCTTTGCCCTCGGTGCCACGTGGGCGGGCATGGCCGGTGTTGTCTTCGCAGCCAAAACCACGTTCATCAACCCGGCCAGCTTCACTTTCTGGGAGTCGGCCATCATTCTGTCCGTGGTCGTCATCGGCGGCATGGGCTCCATCCGGGGGGTCATCGCCGGTGCCATTATCCTGATTCTCGTCCCCGAGTATCTCCGGGCCTTCGCCGAGTTCCGCATGCTGATCTTCGGCGCAACCATGGTCCTGGTCATGGTCTTCAGGCCGCAGGGACTCATTCGCGCCAAGCGCAAGGTGTATAAATATGAAAAAACGTCTGTAGCGGGAGCGGCAAATGAGTGAAACCGTTCTCAACGTTAATGAAATATGCAAGGACTTCGGCGGCATCCGTGCACTCGACGAGGTCAGCCTCACGGTGCACAGCAAGGAGATTGCGGCGCTGATCGGTCCCAACGGGGCAGGGAAGACCACTTTCTTCAACTGCATTACCGGCATCTACAACCCCACTAGCGGAGATGTGCTGCTCAAAGGCAGGGAAGGGGAGGACAGGCGCGTAAACGGCATGAAGCCCAACCATGTCACGGAGCTCGGCATGGCGCGTACCTTTCAGAATATCCGCCTGTTCCCGTCCATGACCGCATTGGAAAATGTCATGATCGGGACGCACTGCCGCAGCAAAAGCGGCATCTGGGGTGCCATTTCCCGCGACCGCAAAAGCCGTCGCGAGGAAACTGCGGTTATCGAAAAGAGTTACCACCTGCTTGAGCTCGTGGGGCTGGCCCAGTACGCCAACGAGCTGGCTTGCAACCTTCCGTACGGCAAACAGCGCAGGCTGGAGATCGCCCGCGCCATGGCCACGGACCCGTTCCTGCTGCTGCTCGACGAGCCCGCGGCGGGCATGAACCCGCAGGAGACGCTGGCGCTTCAGGACCTCATCATCAAGCTGCGTGAGGAGTACGACATGTCCATCCTGCTCATCGAGCACGACATGAAGATGGTCATGAGTGTTTCCGACAGCATTTTCGTTCTGGACTACGGCCGCCTCATCGCCAGTGGCGACGCCGGCGAAGTCAGCGAGAATCCCGCAGTCATCAAGGCGTATCTCGGGGAGGGCGAAGATGTCTAGAATGCTCGAACTCAAGAACGTCGACACTTACTACGGCAACATTCAGGCGCTGTATGACGTCAGCCTGCACATCGACCACACCGAGATCATCACGCTCATCGGCGCCAACGGCGCCGGCAAGTCCACCACGTTGATGACCATCTGCGGCCTGCTCAAGCCGCGCACGGGCGACGTGATCTATGAGGGCGAGTCCATCTCGGGGATGGCGACCAACAAGATCGTTGCTTCCGGCATCTCGCAGGTTCCGGAAGGCCGTCTGATCTTTCCGGAGCTGACCATCAAGGAAAACCTCGATATGGGGGCGTTCCTTCGCAGCGACAAAGCCGCCATCGCCCGCGACGTGGAGTATTGCTACGACCTGTTCCCCATCCTTGCGGAGCGGAGGAATCAGCAGGGTGGCAACCTCTCCGGGGGCGAACAGCAGATGCTCGCTATCGCCCGCGCGCTCATGGCACGACCTCGGCTGTTGCTGCTCGACGAGCCGTCCATGGGTCTGGCACCTTTAATTGTTAAGCAAATATTCGAAATAATTAAGAAGATTAACAAAGAGTCGGGAACGACCATTTTTCTGGTTGAACAGAACGCCAACCTTGCGTTAAAGATCGGCCACCGAGGTTACGTGATGGAAAACGGAAAGATCGTTTTGACAGACTCATGCGAGAAGCTTCTTGCCAATGAGGATGTAAAGCGCGCATACCTCGGACTGTAAACGATACGAATGGCCGGACCGTGAGGTTCGGCCTTAAAACTATCCGGGGAGTTAAAACATGAGTAAGATTTTGGACAAGGCTTTGACGTTCGACGACGTTTTGCTGCTTCCGGCCTATTCGGAAGTCCTTCCCGACACCGTCGACGTGTCCACCCGGCTGACCCCGAGCATCAGCCTGAACATTCCGCTGATCTCCGCGGCGATGGACACGGTGACCGAATCGCGCATGGCCATCGCCATGGCGCGCCACGGCGGGGCAGGCGTCATCCACAAGAACTTCTCCATTCGCGAGCAGGCCCGCGAAGTGGATCGCGTCAAGAAGTCCGAGTCCGGCATGATTCACGATCCCATCACCGTGCACCCCGACGATACGTTGGGCAAGGTCATGGACATCATGGCCGAGTACCGCATCTCCGGTCTCCCTGTCGTTCGCGGCGAGCACCTGGTGGGTATCATCACCAACCGCGACATCCGCTTCGTGACCGAAAAGAGCACTCTCGTCTCCGAGGTCATGACCAGCCGCGATCTGGTGACCGTGCAGGAAGGCATCGGGCTTGACGAAGCCAAGCGCCACCTGCACCAGAACAGGATCGAAAAGCTCCTCGTGGTGGATGACGAGAACAGGCTCAAGGGTCTCATCACCATCAAGGACATCAACAAGGTCAAGAAGTACCCCATGGCCGTCAAGGACGAGCGCGGCCGTCTGCTGGTCGGTGCTGCCGTCGGCGTCGGCAAGGACTGCGAGGCCCGGGCCGAGGCGCTGCTGCGTGCCGGTGCCGACTTCCTCGTGCTCGACTCTGCGCACGGCCACTCCAAGAACATCCTCGACGCCGCCGCCATGCTCCGCTCCAACTTCCCGGACGCCCAGATCATCGGCGGTAACGTGGCTACCTACAGCGGTGCCAAGGCGCTGTTCGACGCCGGAGTGGACACCGTCAAGGTCGGCATCGGTCCCGGCTCCATCTGCACAACGCGTGTGGTGGCCGGCGTGGGCGTACCCCAGATCACGGCCGTCATGGAAGCCTGCCGCGCCGCAGAGGAATGCGGCGGCTGCATCATCGCGGACGGCGGCATCAAGTTCTCCGGCGACATCGTCAAGGCGCTGGCCGTCGGCGCGGACTGCTGCATGATGGGTTCCCTGTTTGCCGGAACCGAGGAGTCACCGGGCGAAACTGTCCTCTATCAGGGACGTACCTACAAGACCTACCGCGGCATGGGCTCCATCGACGCCATGAAGCAGGGCAGCTCGGACCGCTACTTCCAGGAAAAGTCCAAGAAGCTCGTTCCCGAAGGCATTGTCGGCCGCGTTCCCTACCGCGGCGCGGTGGGAGAATCCGTGTACCAGCTGCTCGGCGGCATCCGCTCCGGAATGGGGTATACCGGCTGCAACTCCCTGAATGAACTGAAGGAAAAAGCTCAGCTCGTACGCATCTCCCCCGCGGGGCTTCGCGAGTCCCACGTGCACGACGTGAGCATTACCAAGGAATCTCCCAACTATCAGGTTGAATCTTCCTAGGGTTACAGGGTAACCTGTCGCGTCAATCACTTCGACAAGAGATGGTATATACATGCTGAATCAAGACAAAGTAATCATTCTGGACTTCGGGTCCCAGTTCACCCAGCTCATCGCGCGACGTATCCGCGAGGCCGGCGTGTATTCCGAAATCCACCCCTGCAACGTGGACCCGGAAAAGATCAAGGCGCTGAATCCGCAGGCCCTGATCCTCTCCGGCGGTCCCTCCAGCGTACTCGAGGGCGGCTGCCCGGATTTGCCGCAGGAGTATCTGGAGTGGGGGCTGCCCACGCTGGGCATCTGCTACGGAATGCAGCTTCTGGCCCACAAGATGGGCGGAAAGGTCGTCGCTTCCACGGACCGCGAGTACGGTCGCGCAGATTTTCAGACCATGAACGAGTGTCCGCTTTTCGAAGGCATCGAGAAGCAGGACAAGCTTACGGTCTGGATGTCCCACGGCGACCGCGTCGAAGCCATCCCTCCGGGATTCGAGCAGATGGGCCGCACCGAGTCCATCGACTTCGCCGCCATGGGCCATGTGGAGAAGAAGGTCTATGCCCTGCAGTTCCACCCAGAGGTCGCGCACACCGAAGAAGGCTCTCAGATCATCCAGAACTTCCTGTTCAAGGTGGCGAACCTGACCCCGTCCTGGTCAATGGCTTCCTTCGTGGAGACCTGCATCACGGACCTGCGCAAACAGGTGGGCGACTCCAAGGTGGTACTCGGTCTTTCCGGAGGCATCGACTCCACTGTAGCCGCCGTGCTTCTGCACCGCGCCATCGGGAAGAACCTGCATTGCATCTTCGTCGACAACGGGCTCCTGCGGATGGGTGAGAAGCAGGAGGTCATCGGCTTCCTCGAAGAGCACTTCGACCTGAACGTCAAGTTCGTCGACGCCGCGGACGAGTTTCTCGGCAAACTCGAAGGCGTTTCCGACCCCGAGGAAAAACGCAAGATCATCGGCTACACCTTCATCGATGTCTTCGACCGCGAGGCCAAGGCCATCGACGGCGTCGAATACCTCGGGCAGGGCACCCTGTACCCGGACGTCATCGAGTCCGAGTCCTTCAAGGGCCCTTCGGCCGTTATCAAGAGCCACCACAACGTGGGCGGCCTGCCTGAAAAGATGAATCTTAAGCTGGTCGAACCCCTGCGCGAACTGTTCAAGGACGAAGTTCGTCGCGCGGCCTACGAGCTCGGCATGCCGGATCACATTATCTGGCGTCATCCGTTCCCCGGCCCGGGGCTGTCCATTCGCGTCATCGGCGAAATCACCGAAGAGCGGCTGGAAATCCTGCGCCTTGCGGATCGAATCGTGCAGAACGAGCTGATGGCATCCGACTGGTATCGCAAGGTCTGGCAGGGCTTCGCCGTGCTGCTGCCGCTCAAGACCGTCGGCGTCATGGGCGACGACCGCACTTACGAGCACGTCATCGCGCTTCGCGTGGTGGACAGCCTCGACGCCATGACCGCAGACTGGAGCCGCCTGCCCAGCGAACTGCTCGCCCGCATCTCCAACCGCATCATCAATGAAGTAAAGGGCGTCAACCGCGTCGTCCTGGACATCTCCTCCAAGCCGCCGAGCACCATCGAGTGGGAATAGGAAGGACAAGGATACTGTCATGTTCGGAATAGGCGGACCGGAACTGGTCATCATACTCGTCGTGGCCCTGATCGTGATCGGCCCCCAGAAGCTGCCGCAGATGATGCGCAGCCTCGGCAAGGGACTGGCCGAATTCAAGCGCATGGGCAATGACGTGAAGAGTACGCTGGATTTGGAAGTGGACCGGGCCGAAAGCGAAGCCCGCAAGCGCGAAGTGGACACTGAGCTGGCACGCCGCAAGGAAGCCGTCAAGAAGGCTGAAGAAGAGTCCGCTTCCACGGATGAGGCTTCGACCGAAAACGAACCTGCCGCCGAGACGGCCTCCGCACCCGGCCCGGAATCTTCCGGCGAAGGTGAGAAGGAGAAGGCATGAGTTCGGAAAAGGACGATGTCACTCCCGAGTCCGGCGTGACGCCTGAAGATACAGATACAAACACCCCGGGGGCCTCGGAAGAGGCCTCCGGCGGTGCTTCTCGTTCCTTCCGCGAAGGAGAGGCGCCCGAGCCAGAAAGCGAGTCCACCGACAGCGACGGAGCGGACATCGGCGACGGCGACACGCAGAGCGGTTCCGGGGACGGCGGCGGTAAAGAAACTGACGATCCGGACTTCGATCCGAGCCTCGACGAGGAGTCGCAGGAAGAAGAGGATGACGAAGAGCAAGTCGGCGGCCAGATGACTCTGCTGGAGCATCTGGGTGAACTGCGTCAGCGCATGGTCCGCTGCGTGCTGGCCGTCATCGTCGGCATGCTGGCCTGTTACGCATTCGCGGAGCAGATGTTCGACATCCTCATGAAGCCCATGAAGGAAGTCCTCAAGCAGGTCGCCGCCAAACACATGGTGCTTCCGCTGGACTTCTTCGCCAATCTCGAGACGTCCCTTGCGCAGGCCCTCAAAGGGACCGATTTCAAGTATTTCGAAAAACTTCCGGTTTTCGTGGAGGCCCTTCAGGATTCCATGAGCACCGTGATGGTGGGTGGGCATTTTCAGTACACCTACCCGGCGGAAGCCTTCTTCTCGCACATCAAGATCGCAATTGTGGCGGGAATCTTCCTGATGAGCCCGTATCTTTTCGGACAGATATGGGGCTTCATTGCGCCCGGGCTGTATTCGCACGAGCGCAGGTACGTCGTGCCCATGGCCATCATCTCCGCCATGTTTTTCGTGGGCGGGGGCATGTTCGGTTACTTCGTGGTGTTCCCGTTCGGGTTCGACTTCTTTGCAAGCTTCGCCAGCACGGAAATCGCCTTTACGCCGAAGCTCAACGAGTATCTGAGCTTCTGTCTGAAGCTGCTGTTCGCGTTCGGCGTAGTGTTCGAGTTGCCGCTGTTCATATTCTTTCTTGCGCGGCTCGGTCTCGTGAGTTCCCGCGGGCTGCGCCAGAAGCAGAAGTATGCGGTGCTCATTGCGTTCGTCATTTCCTCTATCCTGACGCCGCCGGACCCGTTCACGCAGTGTCTGATGGCAGGGCCGCTGATTATCCTGTACGAGCTCGGTATCTGGGTGGCATATCTTTTCGGCAAGAACGAGAAGCGCCACCAGAAAAAGGTCGCCGAGGAAGCTGAGGCGGAGCAGGAGGAGTTGGAGGCTGCCGCGCGCATCGAGGATGCCGCACTGGACGGAGAATCCGGGGAAAGCGGCAAGTGATATCTGCCACCCCTTTGCTTTTCCAGTGATTTTTTATACAGTCCCCGTAAAGGAGGAGCCGTGAGTACACGCGAAGCAGCCATCGCCCGCCGAACCAGAGAGACGGACATCAGTCTGAAACTCGTGGTGGACGGCTCGGGCCGAAACAGCATTGCCACCGGAGTCGGGTTTGCCGACCACATGCTCGACCTCATGTGCTTCTGGGGCGGGTTCGATCTTGAACTGGAGTGCAAGGGCGATCTCGAGATCGACTCCCATCATACGCTGGAGGACATCGCCCTGTGCCTCGGACAGGCTTTGTCCGAAGCGCTGGGAGACCGCAAGGGCATCAACCGAGTCGGTTTCGCCAAGGTCCCCATGGACGAGGCGCTTGCCGAAGTGGTGATAGATCTTTCCGGGAGACCGTATCTGGTGTTCGATGACGAGCTGCTTCCGGCGGTCATCGCGGGAGACGAGAAGGACGTCTGGCGCGAATTCTTCAAATCCTTCGCGTTGCGTGCCGGCATGAACCTGCATGTCAAGCTGGAATACGGCAGAAACGGACATCATCTTCTGGAGGCGGCCTTCAAGGCGCTCGGCATGGCGCTCGGCCATGCCGTTGTGGTAGGAAGGCAGGGAGTTTCCAGCACCAAGGGGAGTATCGATCGATGAGACGCATCATCAGAACACTGTTTTTCATGGCCGCCGTGGCGGTCCTCATGCTGACGGCGGCCTGTTCCGGCAAGCAGACTCCCGCAGTGGAGCGCCCGGTGGGCAAACTCGCCGTGGCCTCCTTCACCAACCCTGTCTACACGTGGGAACTTTTGGCCGGTTACATCCCGGTGGAGGAAGGTCGGCACGTGGACGAAAAGGTTCTTCGGAGTCTCGACGGCATTCTCTCCGGCGCGCTGGCGGAGCACGGTGTCACCGACTACATTCCCGCAGCCTCCACCCGCCAGTGTCAGGAAATTGTGGTCATGGAGCAGGATTCCATGCCGCGTATGTCCGCATGGAAATACTGGAAGGGCGTCGGCAAGTGCATTCAGGCCGATTATCTTCTCGTGCCGCAGGTGCTGCGCTGGGACGAACGCGTCGGCAGTGACGCGGGAGTCGTGGAGCCGGCCTCGGTGGTCATCGACCTTTTTCTCATCGACGTGAAGCAGGGGACCATGGTCCGCGCTCATTATGACGAAACGCAGGTGGCCTTGTCCGAAAATCTGCTGACCGCCAAGAAGTTCATGGAGCGTGGCGGAAAGTGGGTGACAGCAGAGCGACTCGCCAAGGACGGCATCAGCGAAAAACTTCTGGAACTCGGTTTATGATTCTTTTTCCCGCAGTGGACATCAAGGACGGGCAGTGCGTGCGCCTGTCGCAGGGCAAGGAAGACGAAGTCACGGTTTTTGGCAAAGACCCCGTGGCCATGGCGCGCCACTGGCAGGAGCAGGGGTGCCGCTATCTGCACGTGGTCGATCTGGACGGCGCGTTTTCCGGCCACCCCAGAAACTACGACCTCATCAAGAACATCTGCTCCGAACTGAACATTCCGGTTCAGCTGGGCGGCGGCATCCGCGACATCGCCACGGCCGAGAAGTACGTCGAAGCCGGGGTCAACCGACTCATCATCGGCACTATGGCACTTGAGGAGCCCGAGCTTTTCGCACAGCTCTGTGAAGCTCTCCCCGGCCGTATCGGCGTCTCGCTGGATGCGGTGGACGGCCACCTCAAGACCAAGGGCTGGGTTGAGGATTCCGGTCAGATGATCTTCGACGTGCTGCCTCGCATGCAGGAAAACGGCGTGGCCTTCATCGTTTACACCGATATCGCTCGAGACGGCATGCAGACCGGCGTAAACCTCGAAGCGCTGGAGAAACTGTGCGACGCGACCGCCATTCCGGTGGTGGCCGCCGGTGGCGTGCATACTCTTCAGGATATCAAGGATCTGTACCCTCTCTACAAAAAGGGTCTTCAGGGTGCGATATCCGGACGGGCCATCTACACCGGCAGCCTGAATGTCCGAGAGGCCGAAGGCTGGATCGCCCAGCAGAAATAGCCAGCGCGATTTCCATCGATACCGAACGGGCCGACGGCGTGAGCTGTCGGCCCTTTTTTTCTGACCGCTTGTAGCGCAGGCAGAATCGCGATATCTACATGGGATGACTGTCCTTCGGCAAACCTCGCGTGCATCCGGGCATCGATATTTTCAGTCTGCGCCCCCTGAAGATTTGAGACATTTCATCTCCTGTTTCTGGGGCGTCCACGGGGACTCGCCAACTCCCGTTCCCATACGTGTTATTCCGGACGGGTGCGCCGACATCGTTGTGGACCATGATGGACGTCTGCCGGTAATGGGCCGTGACGCCCCGACAGGGAAGCCGAAGTCGTTTATCGTGGGACCGACACTTGAGCCTGCCTTGCTGATGCTCCCTCCAGAGTCGATGATCCTTGGGATACGCCTGCTCCCCGGTGCCTGCTCGGTGCTGTTCGGATTGGATGCCTTTGAGATAAGCGGAACGGCCGTACCGCTTGATGCCGTTGATAAGGCAGTGCATCAGGCCTTGCTTTTCGACATTTCGAGGATCGCGAGTTTGGCCGATCGTCTCGAGCTGGCGGTCGCAATGCTGCGGACGCGTCTTGCCGACCATTCTCCCGATCCGGTTCTGCTCCATTTTTTTCATGCGATTGCATCTTCGGAATCATGCGACCCCCTGCCGGCTGTCTCGGGCGTATCCTCACGAACACTTTCAAGGCGCATTGGTCGTTTGGCCGGGCTTGGCCCCAAGAGGATGCTGCGGTCGGCCCGTTTTATCGACGCGGTTCGGACGATGCACTTTGCTCCCACTACCACCCTGGCCGACCTTTCAATTCGGCTAGGCTTTACCGATCAGGCCCACTTTGGCAGAGAGTTCAAAGCCATGAGCGGTTTGAGTCCGAAACAATGGCTCTCGGAGCGTATGGATGGCGGGTTTTTACAATATCTGCCGCTTCCTTTGCGTTAACAGGGCCTCAAAAGGAGGTTGTCATGTCCATTCGATATGAAGGTGCGGTTATTTTCGTTTCCGATATTGATGTGTCGCGCCGGTTTTACGAGCAGGTGCTGGGGCAGGAGGTGGTGGCCGACCATGGGCCGCATTTGGTTTTCAAGGCAGGATTCTTCTTGTGGCAGGCCGACCATGCCGTTTCAGTTATCTACGGGAATAACAAAGCAACTCCGGAGCGACTGGCGCAGGATAATTTCGAGCTGTATTTCGAATCCGAGGACCTGGACGACGCATGGGATACCATGGTGCGGAATGCGGTAAGCCCTGTGCACGAAACAGTGGTGCACCCTTGGGGGCAGCGCGGATTTCGGGTCTATGACCCGGACGGATATATCGTTGAGGTCGGGGAACCGTTGCCCACGCTGATTGAAAGAATGGCTGGTCAGGGCCTGAGCGCGGAAGAGATATCCGAACGGACGACCATACCGGTTGATTTCATTGAGAGCGTTTTGAAGGGCTAGTACATCCCCAATGAGAAAGGACCGGCTCGATACCGGTCCTTTCCGGGGGACAGAGGTGACGTATAGAGGAGAGTCTTGGCTGTTTCTATTGCAAGTGGCCCATTTCCGCTTCAAGCCATGCCCTGATTTCCGCATTGGGTGCATAGACACCCTTCAGGTGGCCGATTTCATCCAGAAAGCGCTTTGCCAGTTCGTCGGGCAGTTCCACTTCAGCGAGTTCGCGCGCTTCTTCCGAGTTGCGTCTTACCAGAATCGCTCTGGGAGTGTCGTCCCAAGCGTAGACCACGAAATATGTGCTGTAATCCGCCTTGGAGCGGACCGGCTGATGCTCGGCGTGCCAGGAGTTGTTCCCCCACTCCAGGTACATGGTTACGGCATCTTCCGGGGTCATGTTCCAGTCGATGTCGATGTGCTTGTAATCACGAAGGCTTCCCATATTTCCTCCTTGGATCGTCTTCTTGATCTTGATAGTAATAATAACGATTACTAAAAAAGAGTCAAGGGCAAAATGAAAACTCCTTCGGCAATCTTGCAGATTGTCCGAAGGAGTTCCTTGATCTGCGTCAAGGCGATGGGATCAAACGCCTTGCGCACTCATTTCGGGAGGTCCGGAAACCGGAGACCCGATGTGGGCCGGAAGCTATTCCTTGTCCGGAGACCAGTTCGGGTCGTGGTATTTTTCCGGATTGTAAACTCGCCAGTCGCGGCCGTCTTCGTACTTCTCGTCCGCACCCGGAAAAGGCACGAAGAGGCGGCTGCTCTCGTTCTGGCTACACTGGCAGGTGTGTTTCTGCTCTTTGTCCTGTCCCATGACGCAAACCCCTCAAAGTAGTGGTGTTTTTGTCCGGAACCCCGTAGGAGAACCGGGGGCGGCAGTATCGCCGCCAGCCCCCTCTGTGCTCCTTTTGCCCTTAGCTGTCAAGAACCGGTTTGGCGTAAAGCTCGCCCCCGTGGGCGTCGTTTATGACCAAGAGCGGGAAATCCTTCACCTTCAATGCGCGAATTGCCTCGGGCCCCAGCTCCTCGAAGGCGATGACCTCCGCAGCCTCGATGCTGTTGGACAAAAGCGCCCCGGCACCACCGGTCGCGCCGAAGTATACCCCGGTGTGTTCCTGCATGGCCTTCTTGACCTCCTCGGAGCGCTTGCCTTTGCCTATGGTGGCCTTGAGCCCCAGTGCGTGTAGGCGTGGAGCGTAGGTGTCCATTCGGTAGCTGGTGGTCGGGCCGGCGGAGCCGATGGGACGGCCGGGCGGAGCCGGGCTGGGACCTACATAGTAGATCGCCGCACCGTTCAGCTCGAAGGGCAGCTCCTTGCCTTCGTCGAGCAGGTCGAAAAGCTTCTTGTGGGCCGCGTCACGGGCCGTGTGGATGGTGCCGCTGAGAAAGACCACGTCACCGGCGCGCAGCTTGTCCACCGCCGTGTCGGTGAGGGGCATTTCAAGTTTGTATTCGGCCATTACAGTTCCACCTCCTCGTGTCGCTGGGAATGACATTGCACGTTGACCGCCACCGGAAGGCTGGCGATGTGGCAGGGCTCCACGGCCATCTTCACGCCGAGAACGGTGGTCTTCCCGCCGAGCCCCATGGGGCCGATGCCGAGCCTGTTGAGCGCCTGTTCGAGTTCCTTTTCCATTTCGGCGATCTTCGGATCCGGGTGGGTGTCGTCCAGCTTCCGAAGCAGGGCGTGTTTGGCGATCTTCGCCGAATGGTCGAACGTCCCGCCGATGCCTACGCCGATGACCGTCGGCGGGCAGGGGTTCGGTCCCGCCTCGGCCACGCGGTTGACGATGAATTCCTTGATGCCTTCCCAGCCCTGGGCAGGGGCCAGCATGGTCACGCGGCTCATGTTCTCGCTGCCGCCGCCTTTGGCCATGTAGGCGATCTTGAGCCTGTCGCCCGGAACCACGTCGAAGTGAATGACCGCCGGAGTCGCGTCGCCGGTGTTCTTGCGGGTGAACGGGTCGCAGGCGGACTTCCTGAGGTAGCCGTCGCCGTATCCCTTGCGGACGCCTTCATTGATCGCCTCGCGCAGTCCCGGGCCGGTCACCTTAACGTCCTCGCCGACCTCGACGTAGAACACGGCGAGGCCGCAATCCTGACACAGCGGCAGCTTGGTAGCGCTGGAGATGTCGGCGTTTTCCAGCAACTGGCGCAGCACTTCTCTGGCCGCGGGGGATTCCTCCTCGGCCATGGCCTGTTCGAATTTGTTGCGAACGTCATCCGGCAGCTCGGTGTTGGCTTTCATGCACATCCCGGCCACGGCTTCGACGACGACCGATGCCTGTATCTCTCGCATGGCTTCTCCTTGTTGCAAAACGGGCCGGGGAGTGTTCTCCCCGGCCCGTCGGAATCTGATTATTTCCTGAAAAGGGTCTTGATGGCGGTGATGCCTATCTTCCGCCGCAGAAATCCCAGCTGGTTCTGAAGCGGAAGGTGCTTGGGGCAGACATCCTCGCAGGCCAGCAGGCCCATGCAGCCGAAGATGCCCTCGTCGTTGCCGATGATCTCGTAGTAGTCGCGCTCGGTGCGCTGGTCGCGCGGGTCGATGAGGAAGCGCCCGATGCGGTTGAGGGCCACGGCCCCCATGAAGTCTTCACGGAGCCGCGCCGTTCCGCATGCGGAGACGCAGCAGCCGCATTCGATGCAGCGGTCCAGTTCGTAGATGTTCTCCGCCACCTCGTTGTCCATCCGTTCCTCAAGCGCGTTCTCGTCGAAGACCTTGGTAGTGTGAATCCAGGACTCCGTCTTGTGATACATCTCGCGGAACCATGTGCCGGTGTCCACCGAAAGGTCCCCCACGAGCTTGAAGACGGGCAGGGGGAGCAGGGTTATCTCGCCGGGCAGGTCGCGCGTCTTGGTGTGACAGGCAAGACCGGGGCGGCCGTTGATGACCATGCCGCACGCTCCGCAAATTCCGGCGCGGCAACAGAAGTCGAACTGAAGCGAGGGGTCCTGTTCCTCCCGGATGCGGTTCAGGGCGATGAACAGGGTCAGCGCCTCGGTTTCCTCAAGGACGAACTCGTCCATGTGTGGAACCGAGGCTTCGTCCTGAGGGTTGTAGCGGAATATGTTGAATTTGAGCAGTCTCGACATGAATCAGCCCTCCTTGCCTTTGCTGTCGTCCGCGGAAATGACCGCCATTTTGCCGTAACCGCGGTCGCCGGGAGGAATCTCAGTCACCTGCGTGGCGGGTTCGTAATGGAGTGTCGGGAGCATGTCGTCGGGGTTCTTCCAGTAGGCCAGCGTGCGCACCAGCCAGTCGCGGTCGTTGCGGGCAGGGAAGTCCTCGCGGTTGTGCGAACCACGGGATTCTGTGCGCTGCAATGCGCCGTAGGCCACCATCAGGGCCATCTTCACCTGACCTTCAAGCTTCAGCGCCGCCGCGAGTTCCGGACTGGCCCCCTTGCCGTTGGTGCGAAGGCCCACGGTGCGGGCGCGTTCCAGAACCTTTTGCAAAGCATCCACGCACTCTTCAAGGCCTTCCTGCGTGCGGAAGATGTTGGCGCCCTTGTGCAGTGCCTGCTGCATGTCGGCGCGGACCTTGTAAACGCTTTCCGTGCCCTTGCGCCCGCTCACGAGGTCGTCGATGCGCTGTTGCTGTGCCGCATACGTGTCGTCGATGATGCGGGAGTTGAACAGCACCTCGGTTCCTTCCACGTATTCCACGATCTTGCGGCCCACGATGCCGCCCGCGACCACGGTCTCAGCCAGCGAATTGCCGCCGAGGCGGTTGAAACCGTGCATGTCCCAGCAGGCCGCCTCGCCCGCTGCGAACAGTCCCTTGAGGCCGTAAGCCGCGCCGTCCTTGTTTGTGCGGACGCCGCCCATGGAGTAATGCTGCGTCGGCCGAACCGGGATGAGCTGATGGATGGGATCGATGCCCAGAAAGCCCGTACAAATCTCGTAGACTTCTCTGAGCTTGCCGGTAATGTGCTTTTCGCCCAGATGTCTGATGTCCAGCCAGAGGTGGTCGCCATAGGGGCTTTTGACGCCGAAGCCTTCGCGCATGTGATGGGTCATCCAGCGCGAGACCACGTCGCGGGAGGCCAGTTCGGCTTTTTCCGGCTCGTAGGTGTGCATGAAGCGTTCTTCGTTTACGTCGAGGAGCGTCCCTCCGTCGCCCCGACAGCCTTCGGTCACGAGAATGTCCGTGGGTACGATGCCCGTGGGATGGAACTGGACGGCCTCCATGTTGCCCATGGGCACGAGGCCGGTGTCCAGCACCGCCGTATGGGCCGAACCGTCGCAGATCACGGCGTTGGTGGTGTTGGGGTAGATGCGCCCGAAGCCGCCCGAAGCCACCATGGTGGCCTTGGCGATGTAGGTAATCAGTTCACCCGTGCGCAGGCTGCGCGCCACGACGCCGAAACACGTTTCGCCGTCGTGGATGAGGGAGATGGCCTCGGTCTTGTCGTGAACTTCCACGCCGTGCTGGGCGCAGACGTTATCCACGGTAAAGAGGACCGCGTGTCCGGTGCCGTCGGAAACATAGCAGGTGCGCCATTTGGCGGTACCGCCGAAGGCGCGCGAGGTGATGAGTCCCGCGTTTTCTTCCTTTTCGACTTTCTCGAACTGCTGTCCGCCCTTGAAATAGGTGGACTTGCCGGGCACCACGCGGTTCCACGGCACGCCCCAGTGCGCGAGCTGGCGCATCTCGACGGGGGCGCGCTCGGCGAAAAGCCGGGCCACTTCCTGATCGCAGCCCCAGTCCGAGCCTTTGACGGTGTCCTCGAAATGGACGTCGGGACAGTCTCCGTCGCCCATGCAGGAGTTGCCAAGGCCCGCCTGCATCCCGCCCTGAGCGGCGGAAGAGTGCGAGCGCCGGGCCGGGACGATGCTCAGGCAGATGGTGGAATGCCCTGCGGTGGCGGCCTCGATGGCGGCGCGTTCTCCAGCGAGGCCCGCGCCGATGACCAGTACGTCGGTGTAAATCGTCTGCATGGCGTGTCTCCGTTATTGCGGGATGTCGAGGAACATGAACCTGAGCAGGGTCACGAAGCCGATCACGATGAACGCCAGCGTAAGCAGGTTCTCGCGCTTTTTGAAAATGCCGCGCCCGTCACTCCTGATGAACCCCCATTTCACGCCGATGCGGTAGAAGCCGATGCCCACGTGCAATTCCACCAGCGGCAGCAGCACGAGGTAGAAGACGAACCAGAAGCCTTCCTGAATGCGGGCCGCGCTCTTTGCGGCAGTGATCGGCAGGTCGGTGAGGACCACCCACATGTGGATGGCGCCCATGATGAGAATGATCATGGCGGAGACGGCCTGTACGATCCACATCCAGGTGTCGCCGTGGCGCATCATGCGGGCGTGGTTCCAGATGGTCTTCTGTCCTTCCATGTGAAAGGGCAGTTTGCGCGCCGCGAGTACGAAGTGGGCAAGAAAGAGCAGGAAAATCAGCGGACCGCCGACCTGGGCCATGCCCGTTGATTCAAAAAAGTGCGCTATGGCGTTCATCCAGTCAGGGCTGACCACCACGCTGGCGACCAGCACCATGTGCGCCCACATAAAAAGGATGAGCCCGGCACCGGAAAGCATCTGCATCCAGTCGAGAAGCCCGTCCAGCCGCGAGGACCGTCCGGGCATCAGGCTAGATTCAACTGACATCGACTTCCTCCGAATTGAAGTTTCCAAACGCAAGACCGACCGCAAGCCAGTATCCCGGTAGTCTTGTCGGTTCGTCAGGCGTTTGTCAACGTTGCCCGGCCGGTAATGCCCCGAAACACCTTGCTTTGAAACTGTGCAGGACGTACTGTGTCCCGCACTTTGAACACGGGCGGTTTTCATGCTGTGGCCGCCTTGCACTGAGGAGAGGAATGATTATCATAAGCCGATACCGCCGGCGCCGAACCGGCGCCCAGAAATTCATATTCAGCCCGGCACGCGACCGGGTTTTCACCGGAGAAAGCAAATGCTCAGAATACTTGTTCTGCTGGGAGGGCTTCTGATGGCCCTGACCGGATGCGCACCGCACAACACGGCCTCGAGCGCGGACGTACCGAACCCCGTGCACGAAAACCCGGATCAGGCAAGGATCGTGAAGCTCAAGAACGGGCTCACGGTCCTCGTGAAACAGGATGACCGCTTCCCGCTGGTGAACGTGCGCCTGTATGTTCAGGCCGGGTCCTCCTACGAGAATCCCGAAATCGCCGGCATTAGCCATCTGCTGGAGCACATGGTCTTCAAGGGAACCGATAAGCGAGGTCCCGGCGAAACCGCCATGGCCGTTGAATCGGTAGGCGGTAACCTCAACGCCGCCACCAGCTTTGACTATACTTATTACTATGCCGAAGTGCCGGATCGCCACTGGGCGCTGGCCATGGACGTGGTACAGGATCTGGCCTTCAACGCCGAGATCGACCCGCAGGAACTGGAGAACGAACGCGACGTGGTACTCTCCGAGCTTTCGCAGGGTGAGGACAACCCCGGCAGCCGCATTTTCAAGACCCTGCAGTCCCAGATATGGAACGGAACCAGCTACCAGTGGCCCATTATCGGCTACCGTGACACTGTCTCCTCCATTTCAGACGAGGAGATTCATCAGTACATCGACCGGCTGTACCAGCCTCAGTCCATGCTGCTCTGCGTTGTCGGCAACGTGAATCCCGACGAGATCGTGGCCGAAGCCGATCGTCTGTTCGGCTCCCTCGAAAATACCCGCGAGGTGGTCCCGCCCGAGCCGTTCGGCATCGCCGAAGTAGGCAACGGCCCCACGGTGACCGCCATCCCTGGCAAATGGAACAAGGTATATCTTGGCGCTGCGTTTCCCATTCCGAACCTGCGCTCCGCGGAAATGGCCGGACTGGACATGCTCAGCCACCTGCTGGCCGGTGACGACACCGCCCGCCTGTATCGCAAGTTCAAGTATGAAATGAACCTCGTGGACAGCATCTCCATGTCTCCGCTCTCCCTTGAGCGGGGCGGGATGCTCTACGTCATGGCCACCCTCGACGAGGACAAGGTCGACGAGTTCTGGCCTGCGCTGCTGAGAGAGTTCGAGAGCTTCGACCCTTCCGTGTTCACGGATCGCGAGATCGAGCGCGCTCGACTGAACATCAGCGACTCCATGTTTCTCGCCAAGGAGACTCTTGGCGGACTTGCAAGCAAGATCGGCTACTTTCAATTCTTCGAAGGCGGCGAGCAGGCCGAAAAGAACTATCTCTTCGACCTCGAGCACGTGGACCGCTCGGAAATGGGGCTGCTGTTCGACAAGTATGTGCGTCCCGACAGGCTCTCCGCCTGCGTGCTCACCCCGGAAGGAAGCGATCTGACAGCCGAGGCTCTGGAAACGGAAGTCGCCGAAACATGGGACGGCAAGGCGACCGCCGCAGCCGAATCCGTCAGGCAGACCGTGACCGAGGAGACCGTCATCGACCTGCCCGGCGAATCCAGATTGGTCCTGATTCCGGATGAAACGCTTCCCTACACCGCCATGAGCCTTTACTGGCGCGGCGGCGACTCCCTTATCGAGGAGAACGAGCAGGGCCTCCCCGCGCTCGCGGCCAAGGCGCTGACGCGAGGCACCTCCAGACTCACCAACACCGAGCTGGAAGACTTCATGTCCGATCGAGCCGCGAGCATGGGCGCCACTTCCGGACGCACCATCTTCGCCTTTGACGCCAAATTCCCCACCCGGTTCACCGAGGAACTGCTCCCGGTTATCGGTCAGACGCTTACCGAGCCCGCATTCCGCCCCGAAGAGGTGGACCGCTCCCGCATGGATCAGATCTCCGAGATCAAACGGCGCGAAGACCGCCCCATGGGCCTCATGTTCCGCCACCTGTTCCCGCTGCTTTTCAAAGGCGGCCCCTACGGGTATCTGCATGACGGAACCATGGACATTCTCGCCGACCTGACACGCAAACAGGTCTGGAACTACTGGTATCAGCAATCCAAGCGCCCGTTCGTCATGTCCGTCAGCGGCGACTTCGATCGCGAATCCATAGAAGCCTTCGCGAAAGGGCTGGCAGAAACTCTGGCCCCCAAGCCGGACCCCACCGAATACGGTGCTCCGGTCTGGCGAGATGAGCATGAAAAGACCCTGAATCTGCCCGACAGGAATCAGGCGCATCTGCTCCTGACCTTTCCCGTGCCCGGCAAACTTGACGCCGAAGCCACCGCCGAACTCACCGTGCTCAAGTCCGTGCTTTCCGGTCAGAGCGGGCTGCTTTTCCGCGACCTGCGGGACAAGCAGGGGCTCGCCTACACCGTCACCGCGCTGCTCTGGCAGGCGGATGAAGCAGGCATACTCGGCTTTTACATCGGCACCAGCCCCGAGAAAGTGGAACAGTCCATGGACGGCTTCAGGAACGTAGTAGAAAACCTCAAGAAGGACCTGCTGCCGGAAAACGAAATCGTACGCGCCCGTAACATCATCGAAGGCGATTACTATCAGGACAAGCAGACCCTGCTCTCTCGCTCACGCGAAGCCGCAGGTCTCATGGTTCGCGGCCTTCCCAGAGACTACGAGGCCAAGCTCATCGAGCTGGCCACCAAAGTCACCCCCGAAGATATTCGCGAAATCGCCCGCAAGTACCTTGACCCGGAAGAAGCCTATCTGATGAAGGTCATGCCCTAAGGCATAGACCAAACTGAATGCATGAAGCGCATCGCCTCAAGGCGGTGCGCTTTTTTTTTGAGCGAAGGTGCCTCCGGCGGGCAGGGGCGTTGCCCCTGCACCCCACCAAAGGGGCGGGCCCCCTTTGGAATCCCTGGGTTGTCAGCGGGGGTGCAGCGCAGGGTTCATGCGGTCGCACAAGCCGCATTCATGCTGCAACCCCGCTGACGGGGATTTTGGTTCCGTGTGTCTTGGCTGACGGACTCCTATGGCCAAATTGAATTTCAATAAGCTCCGTTGTCCCAAACACTCCAAGCCAGAAGTCTCAGCAAAGGCTTCTTTCCCGGCGACCAAGCACCGCAGTAGTGTCGATCAAGGTATAGAGGCTCTTTTTACTGGTCACGCAGATCCGGGCGGTGTCTGTAGCCACAGATGTTTCGCCCGAGGCTGTGACCGCGTCATAAGGCCTCTTGCCCGCGCGGCGGCGTATCTCCAAAAGCGCAATTTTGGGCTTCTCGTTCTGCGTAAGCAAAAAAGAAGGTCGACCAACAGGCCAAAACCTGCACTGATGCAAACGGCAATGCCTCCGGCGGACCCTTTCAGGGGGGAGTAGCTGATGAGTCCATGCGACCGCACAACTCCCGTCCCTGCTGCAACCCCGCTGACGGAGTACGGTCTATTGAAACGAAAACCTCGGATACCCTCTCACACAACCTGCATGTGAAGCGGGCACCCAAGCGAACGTTTTCCTGCCGCGTCAATCGGGCGCAGCCCCGCCAAAGGTTTCTGGGAGAGAGGGGAAGGGGAGTCTGAGGGGAAGGGGGGAGAAAAGACCGGGCGTTTTGCCGGGGCGAGGGCTGGTTCGCCCCGGCAAAACTATATGGCTATGATGGGGGGGGGGCTATTTTTCTTTCTTGAAGATGATGAGCGGGCAGTTCTTGCAGATATCGGCACCGGGGAAGCCATCGCCGGGTTTGGTGATGGCGCTGCTGGCTTCGTTAATGCGGTGCTGGAGTCGATCAACCACGGCCTTGAACTTTTTGCCCGGGATGATGACGTTGATTTCGCCGCGTTCGGTCTTGCCTGCGTTGTAGCTGCCGGAACATGCGGGGAGCATGTTGAACTCCTGTTCGAGCAGGGTGAAGACGTTGCCTCCGCAGGCGGAGGAGTTCATGGTGATGTTCGGGCGCAGGGGGTGCGTGTCGGTGGCGGCCATGTAGTCCACGGCGAGGTGGTAGGCCTGCATGTTGTCACAGTAGAAGTGGACGGTGTCGGGTTCAAAGAGGCCGTCGATGCTGCCGAGGGGGGCCACGACGACGGCGAGCAGGCCTTTTTCGAGCTGGTGCTTGGTCTTGACGAACCGCTCGGCCTGTTCGAGGTCGCGGGTATATTTGGCGTGTCCTTTGATTTCGCTTTCGTCGAGATCCTTCCAGCCGAAGCTGTAGCGGGCGTTGCTGCAGCCGAGGGTGTCTTTTTCGGCGAGGACGGTCTGTCCCTTCATGCGGGCGGCGAGCTGCCACTGGCAAAAGGTCATGGGCTTGACCGGGGTATGGATTTCGTCGGCGTTGTCCTTGAAATGGTCAAGTTCGGCCTGATCGTAGAAGAATTTTACGGCGACCGGGTAGTGGTACAGTCGCATTTCCTTCATCAGCATTTCTTGCATTTCTTTATAAGACATATCGCTATCCTTTGTATGAGTTGTTCCTTTTCGCACAAGAAAATACGTCCCAATCGTGCGAAAACTGCATGCTCGCGAGTTCCGCGCGGGAAAAGGTGCCTAGCAACCGGACAAAATTGGTACAAGAAAAATCGTGCATGTTCCACTAGTGAACAAGCTGAATCGAGTTTTAACAGCAGCCGGGGGATAATTGTTGGTTTTATTGTGAAAATGAGCACAATCGGAGGGCGTTGCCGTATTGGTCAAGGCAGTAGATCAATATCTGGCAGAAGGTTTTGGTCTTGGGATGAAGAATCGTGTCTGAATGGAAGAGCCTTCCACCGGAATCGAAAAAGGTGGGTACCAATGGCCTTGCTCGTGATGCAGGGGGCAATGTATGGCAAAGGTGGCGCGACTGCAGGTGTGGGCTTGCATAGCGTAGCGGTGCCTGATAGATGTCTTTCCGTCCGATAGGGGTGTCCCGCATGGGACTGAGATCATACCCTTGGAACCTGATGCAGTTGAGGCTGTCGTAGGGAATTCGGAAGGTCTCCGTGCGCCGTTCGGCGCGGTCCTCCCTTGTCCTTCTCCTCACGGTATCGGCTCCGAGCAAAACAAGGAGTTCGACGTGAACACCGGCAAACTGACCTTTGCTAACCTGTTCTTTCTGTGGTTCGGCGCCGCGGTTTCCGTGGCCGAAATATTTACCGGCGGCTATCTGGCCAATCTGGGCTTTGCCGGAGGCATGACCGCCAACGTGCTCGGGCATCTGGTGGGCACGATCATCCTCGTTCTTGGCGGCATCATTGGCTACCGGGAAAAGCTTCCGTCCATCATGTCCATGCGGATTTCCTTCGGCAAGCAGGGCTCGTATCTGCTTTCCGGCATCAATGTGCTCCAGTTGCTTGGCTGGACGGCGGTGATGATCCTGCTCGGCGGCGATGCGGTCAACGAGCTGTGTAGCACGCTCTGGGGCATCGACAATCAGATGCTCATGTCCGCGTTGATCGGGCTGTTCATCGGTTTCTGGGTATTCATCGGCATTCAGGGCTTCAAGTGGCTGAATATGGTCGCCGTGGCGTTGCTGCTTGGTCTGACGGTGGTCATGAGCTGGGTCATCTTCACTCAGCCTGCGCCTGCTCAGCCCGTGGAACCCACCGGCACCTTCGGCATGGGATTCGAGCTGGCCATCATCATGCCGCTTTCATGGTTCCCGCTCATTGCGGACTACACCAGCATGGCGAAGAACTCCCGCGCGGCATGGCTTGCGCCGTTTCTTGGCTACTTCACCGGATCCACCTGGATGTACAGCATCGGCCTCGGCGGGGCGATCTTCTCCGGCACGGCCGACCCCACCCAGATGATGCTGGCCGCAAAGCTCGGCATGGTGGCGCTCATGGTCATCGGTCTTTCCACGGTGACAACGACCTTTATGGACGTCTTCTCGGCCGCGGTCTCCACTCTTAACGTCCTGCCCGGGTTGAATCGCCGCTGGATGTCCGTTGCCTTTGCCGCGCTGGGCACCGGACTGGCCATGTTCTTCCCCATCACGCAGTATGAATGGTTTCTTTATCTGCTCGGATCGGTCTTCGCGCCGCTCATGGCGATCCTGCTGAGCGACTATTATCTGCTCAAACATGATGCGCGATCGAATATTGCGGACGTCAGGGCCATACTTTCGCTTGCACTCGGCATCGCCTTCTATTATTGGGTGAAGCGGCACGACATGGTCGTGGGGCATACGCTGACTACTATCGGATTCACGCTCATCGTTCACAACGCGATGCGGGTGCTGACCGAAAAGCGCCGGCGTGTTGCGGCAACACGGGGATAACCTGCGTTTTCCCCTTGCCATTCGTTCGTACTTTAAGTACTAGTCCCTGTTCCACGCAACTAGCGAGTAGGAGTTTTTCAATGAAAAAAGATATTCATCCCAAGACGTTTGAGGCCACCATCCGTTGCCACTGCGGCTACGAAAGCAAGGCTTCTTCCACCAAGGGCGAGCATATCGACGTCGAAATCTGTGCCAACTGCCACCCGTTCTACACCGGTAAGCAGCGCCTGATCGACACCGCCGGCCGCATTGACCGTTTCCGCAAGAAGTACGCGAACTTCAAGGGAACCGCCAAGACCGAACAGTAGCTGTCCCGGCTTGTTTTCTTCAATATGCCTCTGTCGGTTGCGGCAGAGGCATATTGTTTTCGCCGGGCTTTGACTTTCCCCGGGGAATCCTTACCCTTCGGCAAGGTCCTCAAAGACGGTTCAACCCGGCTGGCGGAGGACCCCTTTCCCTCCAACTCAAGCCGAGGATATGCCGTTGAGTCTCAAAAATATCTTGTTGGCGGCTGCCAACACCGTAGGCGGACAGGCCGTGATCGAGGGCGTGATGATGCGCTCCAAGAACCGGCTCGCCATCGCCGTTCGCCTCCCGAACGGCGAAATAGAAGTTCACGAGCGCCCCTGGTTCTCGCTGACCAGTCACCCCTTTCTCAAAAAACCTTTTGTTCGCGGTTTTCCGGTTCTGCTGGAAACGTTGGTCAACGGCATCAAGGCTCTGAACTGGTCCGCCACGCAGGCCGTGGACGAGGAAGAGGGCGAACTCACGGGCTGGCATCTGGCCATGAGCATGGTCGTGGCAATCGCCGCCGCGCTGGGCCTGTTCGTAGTCCTCCCGCATTTCTTCTCCGTAGGCATGGAATGGCTCGGATACGGCGGTGACGTCGACTCCCTGAGCTTCCACGCATGGGACGGTCTCTTCAAGATGCTCATCTTCATGGGCTATATCTGGGCCATTTCATTCATCCCGGACATCAAGCGCGTCTTCCAGTATCACGGCGCGGAGCACAAGGTGATATGGTCTTACGAGGCCGGAGGTTCGCTCATTCCCGACAGCGCGCGCATCAACAGCAGGCTGCATCCGCGTTGCGGCACGGCGTTCATGCTTTTCGTGCTCTCGGTCAGCATCGTGCTCTATTCGGTGCTGGTGCCGCTGCTCATGATGGTTTATGCGCCGGAGTCTTTCATCATCAAGCACCTGTACATCGTCGGGGTCAAGCTGCTGCTGATGATCCCCATTAGCGCCATGGCCTACGAGCTGATCAAATTCGCGTCCAAGCGCGAAAACAGCATTGCCTGCAAAATGCTGTGCTGGCCCGGGCTGGCCCTTCAGGTGCTCACCACACGCGAACCGGACGACCACCAGATTGAAGTGGCCATTGCGGCCCTCAAATGCGCGGTCAACATGGAGGAATAAGCGATGTTCAGAAAACTCGACGAGATTGAAGAAACCTTCATCGACCTTGAAAAGGAACTTTCCCAGCCCGAGATTTTCAACGATCAGGAGCGCTACCGCAACGCCACCAAGAGCCACGCGGAGCTGGGCGAGATCGTCAGGGTCTACCGCGAGTACAAGCAGCTTTCGCAGGATCTTGAGGACAACCGGGAGCTCGCGCGCGATGACGACGCCGACATCCGGGAGATGGCAAAGCTCGAGATCGCCGAGATCGAGCCGAAGCTGCCGGAGCTTGAAGAAGAGCTCAAGCTGCTGATGCTTCCCAAAGATCCGCTCGACGACAAGAACATCATTCTCGAAATCCGCGCCGGCACAGGCGGCGACGAGGCCGCTCTGTTTGCGGCCGACCTGTTCCGCATGTACTCCCGTTTCGCCGAGGAGAACGGCTGGAAGGTCGAGATAATGAGCGAGAGTGAATCAGGCTCGGGCGGACTCAAGGAAGTCATTGCCAACATTTCGGGCGACAAGGTTTACAGCAAGCTCAAGTACGAGTCCGGAACCCATCGAGTGCAGCGCGTCCCGGCAACCGAGTCCCAAGGGCGCATCCACACTTCCGCCTGCACCGTGGCGATTCTCCCCGAAGCGGAAGAAATCGACGTGGACATTCGCAACGAAGACCTGCGTATCGACGTGTTCCGCGCCTCCGGTCCCGGCGGGCAGTCGGTCAACACCACTGACTCGGCGGTCCGCATTACTCACGTTCCCACCGGGCTGGTCGTCTCCTGTCAGGATGAGAAGTCGCAGCTCAAGAACAAGGTCAAGGCCATGAAGGTTCTGCGTTCTCGCCTGCTTCAGGCCGAGCAGGAGAAAGCCCACGCCGAAGAGGCTGCAGCCCGCAAGAGTCAGGTCGGCTCCGGTGACCGTTCCGAGCGCATCCGTACTTACAATTTCCCGCAGGGGCGTGTCACCGACCATCGAATCAACCTGACCCTCTACAAGCTGGATCAGGTCATGGAAGGCGACATCAACGAACTGATCGACTCACTCATCGCGCACTACCAGAGCGAGGCGCTCCAGCAGCAGGCCGAGCAATAGACACGCGAATGACCGTGACCACGCTTCACGACATCATCGGGGAGTCCGCGTCCATTCTCGACGAGAAGGGTGTGGACTCCCCGCTTCTTTCTGCGCAGTTGCTCGCCTGCCATGCACTTTCTCTGAACAGGGTGGGCTTGTTCACCAATCGTCGCCGGGAGCTTTCTGCGGACCAACTGGAAGCTGTCCGTGAACTCGTTCGTCGGCGCGCCACCGGGGAGCCTGCCGCCTATATAGTAGGAATGCGGGAGTTTTACGGTCTCGAATTTTCTGTGTGTCCGGGGATACTCATTCCACGCCCGGAAACGGAGCACATAGTGGAAAAGGTGCAGGATCTCTTTGATCCTTCCGATGCGTTGCGTTTCGCCGATCTCGGAACGGGCTCGGGTATTCTGGCCGTGACCGTGGCGTATATGTTCCCGAAGGCCGAAGGAGTGGCGCTGGACCTGAGTCCGGTGGCCGTTGAATGTGCTTCGGAAAACGCGGTGCGCCATGGAGTTGACGCCAGACTGGACATCCGGCCGGGCGATATGGGTCAGCCCTTTGCGGAGCCCGACAGCCTTGATCTGGTGCTCAGCAACCCTCCGTATGTGACAGAGGAAGAATATTCTCAGCTAGACCGGGAGGTTGCGGGTTTCGAGCCGCGAACTGCGCTGGTGAGCGGTGAAGACGGTCTCGACCACCTCCGACAGTTGCTGCCCAATGCAGGCGAAGCCCTTCGTGAGGGAGGACACCTTCTCGTGGAGATCGGCTGGAAGCAGGGGGAAGCCGCCAAAAAAATAATCTGTGAATACGGCCGGGATTTCGGCTCCGTAGAAATTCTCAAAGACCTTTCAGGGCATGACCGCATCATTTTTGCCACACGGACGGTTTGCAAAAAAACAACACATCACCCCTGATCTTGTTGAAAAAACACAAACAGTTGAGTTTCTGCCACATATTTCAAATGCTCGTTTTGCAGAGTATTCTCAATTATTTCTGATGTTTAAATACTTAACTGCCATTTGGCACCTATTTTGCTTATAAGTAGGCGTTCCAAATGGAGGATTCATGCTGCAGACTACTATTCGCGAAACCGTACGTTGCACCGGAGTTGGCCTACACAGCGGGAAACAGGTCGCCATGGCCCTTTGCCCCGCCGCAGAAGACACCGGTATCATCTTCGCCATCCGCAACGGCTCCGGAAACGCATTTCTGACTCCCAACCCCTCTCTGGTCGTGGAGACCGGCCTTGCCACCACCCTCGGCAACGGTACCGACTCCGTGGCCACCGTGGAGCATCTGCTCGCAGCGATCCGGGGTATGGGAATAGATAATATCAAGATCGAAGTCGAAGGAAGCGAGCTGCCCATCATGGATGGCAGCGCCGCCTCTTTCGTGTATCTGCTCAAACAGGCCGGACTGCGTCGCCAAAGCCGTCCCAGAACCGTACTGGCCATCAAGAAGCCGGTCAGCTTCGAGCAGGACGGCAAGTTCATCAAGGCCTCCCCGCACGACGGCTTCTTTGTGGACTACACCATCGACTTTGCCCACCCGCTCATCGGACGCCAGACCATGTCCATGGAGATCACCCCCGAAGCTTTCTCGGGCAAGCTTGCCAAGGCCCGCACCTTCGGCTTCCTCAAGGAAGTCGAATATCTGCATGCCAACGGACTCGCTCTCGGCGGTTCGCTCGACAATGCGGTGGTTCTGGATGAGTACGGCGTGGTCAACAGTGAAGGGTTGCGCTTCGAGGACGAGTTCATCCGCCACAAGATGCTCGACTTCGTCGGCGACATGGCCATTCTGGGCCTGCCGCTTCAGGGTCGTTTCGAGGTTTTCGCTTCCGGTCACGCGCTGAACAACCAGTTTCTGCGACATGTCGAAGCGAACGCCGACCTTTACCTCGAAAAAGTCACGCGTCAGCCGGAAAAGGCCCCTGAAAAGGAAGCCGAAAAGACCGAGGTGTTCGGCGCCGCTCCGGCCATGGCATAGCTTTTCCGCTTTTTGCAGCATGAAAAGGGCCCGCCTTTCGGCGGGCCCTTTTTTTTGTCAGTGGCGAGATATGGTCCTTCACCGTGGACGGTTACGACTTCATGAGCTCCGCAACCAGCATGGCGCTTCCGATGAGGTCTTCCACGGCGATATGCTCGTCGGTGGTGTGGGCGCCGGTCATGCCGATGCCCAGATTGACCACGTCAATCCCCCGTCCTGCAAGGATGTTGGCGTCGCTGCCTCCGCCGGAGCTTTCCAGAGACGGCTTGAGGCCCAGCGATTCGCAGGCCTTTACCGTCTCTTTTAGCATAGCGCTGTCCTGCGGTACGTTCAACGCAGGGTAAAGCTGGTCGGTTTCAAGCGAAACCTCGCCGCCAAAGATGTCGGCTGCGGTCTTGCAGCACTCCTTCATGTGCTCAACCTGCGCCTGAAGCTTTTCGGGATCGTAAGAGCGGGTTTCCGCATGGAAGGAGCAGCTTTCCGCTACGATGTTGATGGCGCTGCCGCCCTGAATGGAGCCGACGTTGGCCGTTGTGTCCTCGTCCACGCGCAGCAGCTTCATGCGCAGGATGGCGTCTGCCGCCATGCTGATCGCGCTGACACCCTTTTCGGGCTCGAAACCGGCGTGCGCGGCCCGTCCGGTAAACGTCGCAGCGAGGTCGATCTTGGCGGGGGAGCGGGTGATGATGGTCCCCACCGGCCCGGAGCAGTCCAGAATGGCGAACCGCTTGGCCGGGGCCTTCTTCAGGTCGAGATGCTTGGCACCGTGCATGCCCGATTCTTCGGCTATGCTGAAGACGACATAGATGTCGGGGTGCGAGATTTCGTTTTCTATCAAATGACGAAGCGCTTCAATGATCGCGGCGATGCCTGCCTTGTCGTCGCCACCGAGTATGGTTTCGCCCTTGGAACGGATGATGCCGTCGTCCATGACCGGCTCAACGCCGAGGCAGGGCGGAACGCAATCCATGTGGGCGGAAAAGGCGATGGCTTCGCCCCTGGTGTTGCCCTTGAGGTGGGCGATGAGGTTGCCGCAGTTTCCGTCACAGGCGTCACCGGCCTTGTCCATGGTCACGGACAGCCCCAGCTCCTCCAGAATGGGCCGCAGGTGTTCGGCGACGTCGTTTTCTCTGAAGGATGGGCTGTCGATTCGGACGAGTTCGAAGAAGGTGTCGATGAGCCGTTGTTCGTCAATCATGTTTAATCCATTGTTCGTGTTGCATTTGTCATGAGCGCTTCGCGCCGACATGACAGACTGCCGAAACAGGTCTCTTTATTTGATATATCCCCATGCGTCCAGTCTCGAGTAGGCGTGCTTGGCGGCATCGCCCTCGCGGGTCGCCTGAAGGAATCGATAATAGTGGTTCGCGGCCATGTCCCGGTTGCCGAGAGCCTCGTATGCGTATCCCGTAAAGAAGGTCGTGGATGGGTTTCCGGGGAGATGGTTCTCGTATGACTGGAAATTTCGCAGGGCGGAACGATATCGGCCGTTTTCGAGCTGCAGCATCCCGGCAATGTGCATGGCCTGAGGCTCTTGCGGATAGACCCGACGCGCCTTTTCCGCATAGCGGAGGCCCTCCTCCTGCTGATTGCGGGCCATCTTGCACTTGGCCATCAGCAGCAGTCCGGCATAATCGTCAGGAGCTACCTTCAGCGCCTTGGCAAAATGCGTCTGAGCGTCGGAGAAGGCTTTTTTCTTCATGGCCCCCTCGCCGTCCTGCATTTCCTTGATGGCGGGCTCAATCTTGCGGACGCTGGCTATGTTGTCCTTGTAGCGCTCCCGCAACATCCTGCCTTTCTTCCCTCCGTAGGTGGTGCGGGCCTCGTTGACAGCGGTCTCGTATCGCTCGGAACTCATGGGGTGCGAGGCAAACATCTGCTGCACGAAGGACGGTTCGTTCTTGTGGAGCCCGTTGAGCATGTCCATCAGGCCGACCATGCCCTGCGGATCATAGTTCGCGTTGTCCATGTACTCCATGCCGAGACTGTCCGCCTGCCGCTCGTCATCGCGTGAGTAACTTGCCAGCAGGAGGCCTGCGCCTACGCCGCCGAGACCTGCTGCGAGCGGCGCCAGCTCGCTGTTCTGGCTTGCCACAACGCCGACGCCTATGCTCAGCAGCCCCTGCGTGGCCATGGAAGAGCTGACGCGGGAGGCCGTGTGCCGCGCATTGACGTGGCCCAGCTCATGCCCGAGGAGAGCCGAGAGCTCCGCCTCGTTGTCGAGCTTGAGCAGAATCCCGCGCGTGCAGGCGATGCTGCCGCCGGGGAAGGCGTAAGCGTTGACGTAGTTGGCGTTCACGCAGCGGAAACTGTAGGGCATGTCTGGCCGGTGGGTTGTTCTGGCCAGATTGTTTCCTACGCTGGAAATGTAGTTGTTTACGCTGTCGTCCTGAACCGGGCCGTAGTCTGCGGAAAACTGGTGCGGCGACTGCTTCTTGTCAAGCGCGATCTCCTGCTGTCTGGAAACGAGCATGAACTGCTGTTCGCCTGTAACAGGGTTGACGGCGCAGCCTGCCAGAATCCCGGCGGTGCCGCCTGCAGTGAGTTTGAGTGCCTCGCGTCGGGTAAAGAGGCGCACGCCTGTATCTTTTCCTGACATGGTTTCCTCCATGAAAATAGCGATTCGGGAACGATATATCGTGCGGCAGGACTTGGCAACCATATGAACCTGTGGCACCTATTCGAAACACTGCATGACGGAGGGACATGATGGGCAAGAGGCAGAAGCTTCCCTGCGACGAATGTCGTTTCAGGAGATTTTCGGAAAAGGACCCTACCAGCATCCTTGCGCTGTTCTGGGAGTGGCACACGAAATGGTGCCCTGGCTGGAAAAAATATCTGACCGACCTCAAAGAGTACGGCGAAGAACCGCCCGAAATGGGGCATCGTCGTGGGATATTTCCCGACGAATAGCATAACCTGCTAGCACTGGCGACCGGCAACGGTCGCCTTTTTCATGTAATGGGGGATCAGCCGCTGAAGTAGCGGGAAAGCATGCCTCCCGGCGCACCTGTGAGAGCTTCCGCACCGAGGAATTCGGCATGTTTTGGCAGTACCCCGGTTTTTCGAAGAAGATGGGCAAGCGGGCTTGCGAAAGAAGCGCGCCCCACCTTGATGCGATAGCTGGTTCGTTCTCCCTTGTGCAGGCAGACCAGCTGGCAGTCGCCAAACGCTCCCAGCGTAAATTCGTGTACCGATTCGAAGAATCCACCGACTCCTCGTTTGACAAACGTGGCCTGCTCTCTGGCCACGGGTAGGAAGAGGGGTGAGTAGGAGAGTGTGCGGTCGGCTCCGAGCGTGTTGATGCCGTCCACGGCGGTTTGCACACTGGCGTGCGCCTGGCCGATTTGTGGTTCGCGGAGCAGTTCCGCGAGGGTGAGGGCTCTGTCGGGCAGAGAAAGCGCTTGAAGTTCTGCCGCATGAGGGCGCAGCAATGATTCAAAGGCCTGCCGTGATTTTGTGAAGCCCATCACGCCTGTGAGCGCCGGTGCAAGATTGCCGCCGCCTCCGCCGTGCAGGGCCTGAAGATGGATTTGCGGGCTGAGGCTGATGATCTTGAAGGCAAGGACCGAGCCCGGCGCCGGACCGGATGGGATGTTCGCCAGAAGCGGGTCGCCGTCGATATTGACCCATGCGAGGTCTTGGTCTTCCCACTTGAGTATTCGGCCCCGGACCTTCTGGCCCACGCGGTGTGAGCGTTTGAAGGACTCGCTGCGCGAAGTCCGTTCACCTGAATACCTGCCGCCGCCACGGATGCGCATCAGGCCTGCCCGATGATGAGTTCCACTTCTTCGATGCTCAGGTCGAACTTGCGGGCGAGCTGGGCCGGACTCTTGCCTGCCTTGTATCCGGCAAGAATGACGTTGCGCATGAACTGGGGCGATTTGGCGTATTCATCCGCGCGTTCGATGAGCATGTTCAGCTTTTTTTCACGCTTTTCCAGCTCCTCGTTGAGCGAGGCAAGTTCGATCTGGCGTTGTTCAAAAGTGGAAACGAGTTCGTTTTCCAGCTTGGCGTTGAACTGAAGTCGGTTGACGAAGTCTTCCTGCTTGGTCTGAAGGTGTTTGAGCAGAGCTTCGGATTTTTTCAGTCGCAGGAAGAACAGGACCACAATTACGAGCAGGGCGAGCTCGCTGAGCGTGAAGAATAAAAGCAGCAGTGTGGAAGTATCCATGGCGTCCGATGGTTTGGCTGTAACGATTGCGGATGCAGTATCTCGGAATCGCGGTGAAAAATCAATGCGCTCAGACTTTCATGTCCACGATGTTGCCTGACCACGGAGACGGTTCGGACGCATTGGTTTCTTCGTCCTGATCCTTGTCCGAGTGACGTCTGCCGCTCTGCCCACCGCCGCCGTGGCTGCTGTCGCGGTCCACGGCCTGCGCCTCGTCCTTCTTGTCCACCTTGCCGACTTTGGTGTTGTCATCTTCGCGCACATGCTTGGCAATGAGCGGGGCGAAGAGGCCGCGCTGCACCTCTGGCTTCACCTGCTCCGCGTTGGCGAGCTTCTGGACATGCGGGAGCTGCGCGATGAGAAGCGGCAGCTCGATGGGAGAGGTACTCATGCCTCACCTCACAAGGTATTGTTCAAAAAGGATGGTGTCGAAACTCCCGACCCCTATGTACTGGTTTATGACAGCCAGAAGCTCTTCCTTGAGCTTTTCGCCGTATTTCTCTTCGGTCAGGAACGTGAGGTCTTTGTTCTTGAGATAGTAGTAGAGCGCGTTTCTGACCGCAAACGTCTCCTGATTGAACTGCAGGGCCATCTGCTGGTCCTTCGTGGACAGCACGATGCGGATCTCGAGGAACCGGATGTTGCCGTCCTCGTCCAGCTGTTCCACGAGGAAGGGGTCGAGACGCAGCAGGATGTCTTCGGGTTCCTGTACTTCAGGTTCCGGAGCGGGCGCTTGCGGTTGCGGTTCGGCGGGCTCCTCGGCCTTCGGTTCGGGTTCCGGCTGTTCCGGAGGAGCGGGGCTGCGCGTGAAGATGAGCACAGCGATGATGATGAGCAGGGCGAGTATCAACAGCCCCATGTAAAAGAGCTTGTTACGGAGAAAAGCGGGCAGTTGCCGCTTTGGCTTCTCCTCTTTCTCTTCTTCGAGGGGGGCCTCCTCGAAATCCTCAATTTCGTCCTCGTCCTCGTCTTCGTCCTCCAGAAAGGGGGCGTCGTCGAGGTCGAGGTCGACTTTCTGCGAGGCCTTGCTGGCTTCGCTGTCGTCTAGCTGCGCCTTCAGTTGTTGGGACGAGCCGGAATCACCGTCTTCGTTTTCAGTAAGCTCTTCTGGCTCGTCCGGAACAACCAACAGCAGCATAGTTCGGTTCCATCAAGAGACCTAGCTCTGGAAAATCTTCTCGATCTTCTGGCTCATGGTCTCCGGGGTGAACGGCTTGACAATGTAGTTGGACACCTTGGCCTGCACGGCTTCGATGATGTTCTCCTGCTGTGCTTCAGCGGTGACCATCAAGAAGGGCAGGTCTGCATATTCCTCGCTGCCGCGAACTTTGCGGAGCAGTTCGATTCCGGACATGTTGGGCATGTTCCAGTCGGATACGATGAAGTCGATATTGTCTTTGTTGAGAACATCCCAAGCAGTGGTGCCGTCGTCGGCTTCCACTATGTTGGTGAACCCGAGCTGACGCAGGATGTTCTTGATGATCTTTCTCATGGTGGAGAAGTCGTCCACGACAAGGATGCGCATACTGGTATCAGCGGGCATTATATTCTCCTTTGTTTTCAGTCGGTTTCGAATCTGTTTCTGAAGTGTTCCCTGAGTTTTTTCAGGGCCTGTGAGTGAAGCTGAGAGACCCTCCCCTCGGTAATTTCCATTACCTCGGCGGTTTCCTTCATGTTCAGCTCCTCGCCATAATACAAAGATATGACCAATTTTTCTCTCGGGGTCAATTCCTCAATGAGATTGGCAACTTTGTCAACCAATTCCTGAAACGCCGCGGACTGATACGGTTCGTCTTCGGAATTGGCCGTGCGGCTGACCATGTGTTCGTTGAAGGCGTCCAGACTGACGCACATCTGGTTCTGCAGTGCCTCGAGTCCGTAATGCACCTCCTTCTCGCTGAGTCCGGTATGATCCGCGAGCTGGTCGCTGGTGGCGGGGAGGCCGGTCTCGTGCTCGATCTGGCGCATGGCCTCTTCAAGCACCTTGACCTTCTGTCGCAACCCGCGTGAAAACCAGTCCATGCGGCGCAGCTCGTCGAGCATGGCGCCCTTGATCCGGTTTTCGGAGTACGTGTCGAATTTGATTCCGAGTTCCGGGTTGAACTTTCCGAGGGCGTCAAGCAATCCCAGGCTGCCGGCGCTGATGAGCTCGTTGAGCTCAACGCTTTGCGGCAGCTTGGCCTTCATCCTGAGAGCGAGAATGCGAATCTTGGGGGAGAAGTGCCTCACGAGGGATTCGCGCTCACCTTCGGTGAACTCGTTCCACGTGCGGGTCCCGGATTCGAGATCACGCCACGGATTGCTCCTGGAAGAGGAGCTTTTTCCAGAAGAACTTGATATTGCCATCGGTATTCGGTTCGGCCTTCCATTTACCCACCTTCTCCGCGGCCTGAACAATGGCCTGCGCGGCGGGGCTTCTCGGGTGTCCATGACAGAAGGGTACCTGTTCGAGTACCCCCTTGCGTACTTTGGGGTCGTGCGGCACGAAGCCCACGAGGTCCAGCGAAATGCCGTCGAGGAAATGGTCGCAGGCGTTGAGCAGCTTGATGTAGGTTTCCTTGGCTGCCCGCTGATCCTTGACCATGTTCACCAGAACCCTGAAGCGTTCAACGCCGTGGTGCATCTTGAGCACCTTGATCAGCGCGTAGGCGTCGGTCAGGGACGTGGGTTCCGGAGTGAGCACGAGCAGGCGTTCCTGCACGGCGAGGTTGAAATACAATACGTTGTCGTTGATTCCGGCGCCGGTGTCCACGACGAGGTAGTCGAGGTCTTCGTCCAGCGTGTCCATGGCGTCCAGCAGGTCGAGCTTCTGGCCGCGGCTGAGGCTGACCATGTCGCTCACCCCTGAGGAGGCCGGAAGGATCCGGAAGCCGTAAGGCGTCTCCAGCAGGATCTTGTCCAGGCTCGTGTTCTCGTGGAACAGGTGGAACAGGTTGTATTCCGGAGCGAGTCCGAGAATCACGTCCACGTTGGCGAGCCCGAGGTCGGCGTCCAGCAGAAGCACCTTCTTCCCGCTCTTGGCGAGCGTGTAGGCAAGGTTGGTGGAAATATTCGTTTTTCCCACGCCGCCCTTGCCGGAGGTGACCGAAAGGACCATGGGGAAGTTGGAATTCATCGGAAAGGCGCTCCTTTACTGATTTTCCACGCCGCCGGGAAATTGACGCTTGAATACGAGACGCCAGAGGCTGTCTCTCTTCGCCGGGGCGATGCTGTTTTTCAGCCCGCTGCCGAAAGAGAACGCGGAGACCGGCTTGCCGGTCCGATGGGCCACGTTCAATATGGCACCGAATGTACAGGCTTCGTCGAGTTTCGTCCAGATAACGCTTGCAAGCTTTGAACATTCATATTTTTTGATGAACGAATCGTATTGCGCCGGAGCGTAATACGGGTTCAGCACGAGGTGCACGGCAAGCTCGTCGTGCGCGGAGAGGCCCATGACGTTCATCCAGTCGTTGAGGTCGGCCTTGCCGGAAAGACCGGGCAGGTCGATGAGCATCATGTCGAAGCTGCGAGCCTCGGCCAGTACGTCCTGACAATCCTCGCGCGAGGTCATTTCGCGAAACGCGAGGCCGGAGAGGTCGGCGTAGTGCTTGAGCACCATGCGGCCCTTGCCGCGTCCGTTGTCTGCCGAAACGAGGCATATCCGCGCGTCCGGGCGGTTCTTCTTCTCCTTGAGCGCCAGGCGGATGAGGGCGGACGTCTTGCCCGCACCGTGCGGGCCGACAAAGGCGTGCATCCTGTGTTGCCAGTTGCCGTTGCCGAACCCTCTGGCGTAGGCCAGCCGGTCCAGCACCGGGAGGATGGACGCATCGGGAGCGTCGCGCAGGTCGCAGAAAACCTTGAGCAGCACTTCCTCGTCGACCCCTTCGCGCTCAAGGTATTCGATGGCAAGGCGTTGGCGCGGGGCAAGTGCTTCCAGCCGCATCTGCGGTTTGACAAGCGCCATGATCTGGCTCTTGATTTCACCCCACTCCTTCTGCCAGCCCACGCTCTGGCCCATGGCGGTGTCCAGAAAGTCGTCCCTGCTGGAGGGCATTCCCGCGGCGGGAGAAGGTGCCGCCGCTGACTGCGCGGCAGGCGCGGGTTCGACTGCCGCCACCACTTCGCAGCACTTGCGGCCGTCTTCTTCGACGGTGCGATTGGAAAGGATCACGGCATCCTCCCCCAGTTCGGATTTGACTTGTGCGAAGGCGTCAGCAGTGCTGGCCGCCCGGAATGTCTTCATCTTCATGGCTGCTCGCTAGCTCAGGTCTACGGTTGCTACTGCTTCAAGCTGGATGTCCGCCGGAATTTCAGCCTGTGAAATGACGGGAAGCGTGGGGATGAACCGCGTCAGCAGAGTGGCCAGATGCGGCCGGATCTGCGGCGTGGTCAGCAGCACGGGCTGCCCGTCGCTGATGAACGTTCCTTCCAGAGTCGCGTTGATCTTCTGTATCATATGCTGGGCCACTTGCGGTTCCAGCGCAAGGTAGCCTCCCTGTTCCACGGGCCGGATAGCCTCGGTGAGCGTCTGCTCCAGATCCGGGCTCATGGTCATGATGGGAAGGTTGTTGTTCTGGCCGAGGTAGGGCTTCACGATGGTGCGGCCGAACTTGGAGCGCACGTATTCGGTCAGCTGCTGCGGGTCCTGCGTGGCGGGGCCGTAGTCGCCAAGCGTTTCCACGATGGTCAGCAGGTCGCGTATGGAGACGTTTTCGCCCACCAGCTGCTGCAGCACCTTCTGGACAACGCCGAGAGGCAGCACGCCGGGAACGAGCGTCTCAACGGCCTTGGGGGCACGCTTGGAGAGGTTGTCCAGCAGGTCCTGAACTTCCTGCCTGCCGAGGAACTCGCCGAGATTGCGGCGGAAGACCTCGGTGAGGTGCGTGGCGATGACGGTCGCCGGGTCCACAACCGTGTAACCCGCGAGCATGGCCTCTTCCTTCTGTGCTTCCGGCACCCACACGGCGGGAAGGTTGAAAGCGGGTTCCACGGTCTCGATGCCTTCGATGCGGTGCTTGGCGTCGCCCGGGTCCATGGCGAGATAGTGGTCGATGAGCAGTTCCGCCGTGGCCACGGGGTTGCCCTTGATCAGCACGCGGTACTCGCCCGGCTTGAGCTGCAGGTTGTCCCGCAGGTGCAGCGAGGGGATGACCACGCCCATGTCCAGCGCGAACTGTCGGCGAATGGAGCGGATGCGCGAGAGCAGGTTGCCGTTCTGGTCTTCGTCCACGAGGGGGATCAGGCCGTACCCCACTTCCAGTTCCAGCTCGTCCAGAGGCAGGAGTTCCTGTACTTCTTCCGGGGAGTCGAGGGTGGGCATTTCCTCCTTGCCGCCCTCGGAACCGCCGGAGCCGGTCTCCAGCCCCATGGCTTCCTGCTGGCGCCGTGAGAGCTCGGAGATGCCGAACACGATGATCGCCATGAAGAGGAACGGAATGGTGGGCATGCCCGGAACGATGCCGAACACGCACAGGATGCCGGCGACGAGCCGCAGCGCGCGGTGGTGGAAGGTGAGCTGACCGAGGAATTCTTCGCCCATCTTGGCTTCGGCCGCGGCGCGGGAGACTATGATACCGGCAGAAGTGGAGATGATCAGGGACGGGATGGTGGAGACCAGACCGTCACCGATGGTCAGCAGGGTGTAGGTCTGGGCGGCGTCCACCCATTCCATATCCTGCTGGAAAACGCCGATAAAGAAGCCGCCCACGATGTTGACGGCGGTAATGATGATGCCTGCGGTGACGTCACCGGAGACGAACTTTCCCGCACCGTCCATGGCACCGTAGAAGTCGGCCTCGCGGCGGCAGTCCTCACGTTGCTTGATGGCTTCCTTCTCGTCGATGAGGCCGGCGTTAAGGTCGGCCTCGATGGCCATCTGCTTACCGGGCATTGAGTCGAGAGTGAATCGGGCGGCGACCTCCGCGATACGCGTGGTACCGGTGACGATGACGACCTTGTTCAGGATGAACAGGATCATGAAAATGACGATACCGATGACGTAGTTCCCGCCGACGACGAATTCACCGAAGCTCTGAATGACCGACCCCGCGGCCGACGTGCCCTCATCCCCGTGCAGGAGAATGGTTCGCGTGGTCGCCACGTTCAGCGCCAGCCGGAGCATGGTGGTGACCAGCAGCAGGGAGGGGAAAATGGTGAATTCCAGCGGCGAGGTCATGAACATGGCGGTGACGAGCACGGTCAGACCCAGCGAGATGCTCACGGTGAGCATGAAGTCGATGAACGGGGTGGGCAGGGGGACGAGCATCACAAACAGGATGATGATGACACCGCCCGCCAGCAGCAGGTCGCCCTGTTTCGCCAGATTCTGGTAGTTCAGGTTGAAAACGCCTGTGGATGCTTTTTCGGCCATCTTTTTGACACCCCTCGTCTATGCTCGGTTGAATTGCTTCCGTTCTGTTCGAAACGTCCGGGGATCAGCGCGGGGAGCGGAATTTGTCCAGCTGGGCCAGAATGGATGCCACCGCTTGAAAGAGATCCTCGGGAATGGTTTCGCCGATTTCAACCTGCTTATACAAGGCCTGTGCCAAGGGCTTGTTTTCCCGGATGGGGATGTCGTTTTCGCGTGCGATTTCCTTGATGTATTCGGCAATCCTGTCCACGCCCTTCGCCAGCACGATGGGCGCGGGCGCTTCCATGACGTTGTAGCTCAGCGCCACGGCGAAGTGGGTGGGGTTGGTGACGACGACATCGGCCTTGGGAACCTCGGCCTGAAGGCGTTGCGCCATGAACTCCATCATCTTCATGTGCTGCTGGCGCTTGATCTCGGGGTCGCCCTCCGCCTGCTTGCGCTCGTCCTTGACCTCGTCCTTGGTCATCTTGATGGTTTCCTCGTAGTTCCAGAGGTTGTACCAGAGGTCGAGCGCCGCGATGATGATCATGGGGACGAGGGCGTACTTGAGCATCTTGAAGGCCACGCCGAGGATGTAGGAGGCGATGCCTTCTGGCGTCATGTAGAAGAGGGGGGTGATGTTGTCCACTTCCTGCTTCATGACGATGTAGGGTGCCACGCCGACCGCCACTGCCTGCAGCAGGCTGCGGCCCAGTCGAACGAACGCCTCGGGACTCATCATGACCTTCTTGAGTCCCTGAAAGATGTTGAATACCTTTGAAAATTTAGGCTTGAGCGGGTCAAGAGTCCAGAGGGAACCCACCTGTACGCGCTCGGAAATGATGGCGACAACGGCCATGAGGATCATGATGGGCAGCACCATCTTACCTATGGACATGCCGCCCCACTTGAAAAGCTCGTATGCCTTGATCCCGTCGAGATCCTCGATGAAGAAGAGCTTGGTGAAGGTGTGGACATATATTTCGGACATGCCGAGGTATATGTATTCGAAAAGTGCCCGCACCACGAAGACGCCGGCGACGAGCACCAGCGTCTTGGTCAGCTCCTGCCCCTTGGCGACGTTGCCCTTCTTGCGCTGCTTGTCGCGCTGCTTCGGGGTGGCTTTTTCTGTTCTGCTGGGATCCTTCATGTGCGTCAGCCCGCGCCCATTCTCAGGATGTTGCCGTACAGCCCGTCCATCTTGATAATGAAGTCGGCCACATAGCGGCCGAGTATGCCGAAGACGAAGACGAGGAACAGGAAGCCGACCGCGATCTTAACGGGCAGCCCGACCACCAGAATGTGCATCTGCGGCGCCGCGCGGGAGATGATGGCCATGGCGAGGTCCACCATGAGCACGGCCGCCATGACCGGCGCGGCGATCTTGATGGCCAGAGTGAAAATGATGGACGAGAAATCCAGCACCGACTGGGCCATGTTCGGGGTCAGGACGATGCCTCCGGGCGGGATGTACTGAAAGCTGTCACCAAGTGCCTTGAGAAGGTAAAGGTGGCCGTTGAGCGTTAGAAAGGTAAGCATGGTGCACATGTAGAGAAAGTGTGCGGTAATGGCCTGATTGACGCCTGTGATGGGGTCCATGACGTTGACCATGGCAAAGCCCATCTGGAAGCCGATGATATGGCCGCCGGTCTGGACGGCGGCGATGAGAAAGCGGACTGCAAGGCCTAGAATGAGGCCGAGAAGCACTTCACCGATAGCCATGACGGCGAGATTCCAGGGACTTGCCGGCATGAGTGTGCCGGGAAAAGAGAGCTCGGGCCAGACTGCCATGGTCAACACCAGCAGGAACGCCGCCTTGACCATGGTGGGGATGGACTTGCTGTCGAAGAACGGTAGCAGGAACATGACGATGCTGATCCTCATGAAGGTGAGGATCAGGCTGAGCATGTCGTCCGCATTGAAGTGAAAGATGTCCATTCCGTTTTCCAAGCAAAAGTTGAACCATTCGGCCTACGGGCTATGTGTACAGACTGACGCGCCGCAAGTCCATATCCCGAAACAGTTTCGACCGGTTGCCACGGAGTCGTGTGAGTATTCGAGGGCTTGAGAGTGCTGCCGTCTTATCCCGCAGGCAGAGGATGTGGCGAGGGAGAGCATAAGAAAAGCCCCTCCTGCAACGCTGTGCTGGAGGGGCTGAACTGTCATTTCACTATGATCAATTCAGGATATACTTCATGGGATTGACGGCGACTTCGGCCTTGTGAACCTCGTAGTGAACGTGAGGGCCGGTGCTGCGCCCGGTATTGCCGACGTATCCGATCAGCTCGCCGCGGGTTACGGCCTGCCCGGGTTTCACGGCGGCCTTCTTCATGTGAGCGTACCGAGTGGTGATGTTGCCGCCGTGGTACAGTTTGACCTGAATGCCGTATCCGTCGTGCCTGTTTCCGGCCAGCGTCACCTTGCCCTTGGCGGGGGCGTAGATGGGGGTGCCGGAAGGGGCGGAAATGTCGAGTCCGGGGTGATGTTCCCGCTTGCCGGTGAAGGGGGAGGTCCGCCAGCCGAAGGGTGACGTCACCCAGCCGGTGGTGGGCCAGATGGAAGGGGTGGCCTCCAGAATGTCCTGCTTCTGCCGGAGCTTGGCGAGAATTTCCTGCTGCTTGACTTCTTCAAGGCGGGCTTCGACGTTCAGCTGTTTCAGGAAGCGATGCATCTTTCTGGCGAGCAACTCCTGACGATAAAGCGGAAGGTAGCCGTTGGAAAAGGTCTCGCTTTGCGTACCGCCCTTGGGGGAGGATGTCTGCGCGCTCTCCTGATCCAGATCGATCATGACGCGGAGCTTGGAGTCGAAGTCATTGATGCGTCGAAGGCTCTTCTGCAGGCCTCCGAGCTTTTGCGCGAGACTTAGAAGCTGGGTTTTCTGTTCGTGGATGGTCTTTTCGGCAAGATTGAGGTCTTTTTCGACCTTGATGCTTTTGGCGTAGTGCTTCCAGAGGTAAACGTTTCCGGCAGCCATCCCCGCGAACAGCAGGAAGAACAGCAGGAAGACTCCGCCGCGGATTCCCATTTTGCGACAGGTGCCCTGTTTGTCCTTGAATATGACTATGTGGTATTTCTTGAACAGCATGAAGTTATGTGTGCCTTTTGCAGTTTTTGCTCGTCAGGCATGAAAAGCCGTTACCATCAAGTAGTCCAGAGGACCTTCGATGTCAAGGCGGATTGCCCGAAAACAGAGGCTTTTCGTGGTGTTTGGGGCTACTTCAGATCAATGCCCGAGCGGGTAACGGCATTGAAGACGTTGCTCCTGATGCGGCGGTCCCCCTGCCATTTTTCGGAGAGCCAGTTCATGACCTCGTCACGGTTTGTGGAGCCGTTTGAGGGACATACGTTTTCCCACACCGGAAGCTCCCACTGGCGCGACGCCTTGATGACAGTCTTCTTGTCCAGAAGCATGGTGGGACGGATGACCTTGAGCTCGCCGCCGAAGAAGTCCTCGCAGGCCGACATGCCTTCCGCGCGACCGTTATGAAAAATGTTCATGAAGAACGTCGCCACGTTGTCGTCGGCGTTGTGTCCCAGCGCCAGGTGCGTCAGGCCGTACTGCGCGCACAATTCGAAGAGCCGTTTTCTCCGCAGCCAGCTGCACAGGAAGCAGGGGGAATTCTTCCGGTTGGCGTCGGAGTGGGCGTGGGGCCCGTAGTCGGTCAATTCCATGTGCGACGCGACCCCGTTTTCCCGGCACCACTGGACCAGCGGGGCGTGGCTTTCAGGTTCGAATCCGGGGTTGACGTGCAGCACCATGAGCTCGATGTCGAACGGCATGATCGCCTTGCGGATGGTCATGACCTTGAGCAGCAGCCAGCTGTCCACGCCGCCCGAGGCGGCGATGCCGACCTTTGCGCCGGGGTGGACCATCTCGAGCTTCTGCATCAGCTTGCCCGTGGCCTTCACGCACTGGTTCTGCGCATAAGAGAGTTTTCCCCAGGAGCCCATTGTGTTATCTACCTCCGTAGTCGGGTTGCGGAAAGGGCGTGGTAGACGATTTGCCCTTGACTTGCAAGCATGCCGGAGCTAATGAACGAGTTTCCCGAAAGCAACGGGACTCTGGCGTTGCAGCCCCGGACCCGAGGGGCTCTTTTTTTTGCCGAAAGCCCCTACGACGAATCCAAGGAGCGACTCCTTTGAAAAGGATCGGTCTGACATTAGCCGTGCTCATTGTGGCCGCCTCGATCCTGACGGTCGCGGGGGGCTATCGTCTGTTGTCGTTCATCGGCGATGACGGCGGCTTCAGCCAGTGGCTCTCGGTGGACCCGGCCAATGTCGAGGCCATGGTCGTGGACGGCTCTGAAGGCGCTTTTCGGCTTGAGCGCGGCAAACAGGGCTGGAACGTGGTGCACGACGGCGTTCGCACTCGCGCCAACTCCGCCCGCGTCGAAACGCTGCTCGACTTTCTCAACAACACCCGGCCTTCCATGGAGGACGATACCTTCGTCAACTCCGAGGGCTCCCGCTACGGACTTGAGGACCCGGCCGCGAAGCTGACGCTGCTTCTCGCCGACGGAGGAAGGGTACAGCTGCGCTTCGGCGGCGAAGTCCCGTCATCCAACCGCGTCTACGTCTGGATATCCGTGCGCGACGGCGACGTCTATGAGATGGATGCGCGCGGTCTCAGACTGCTGTCCCGTCCTGCCGCGCATTTTGAAGACAGTCGACTGCTGCCAAGGGTCGGGGTTGACGGCCTTGCGACGCTTCAACTCGTCATGCGCTACGGCGCGGGCTGGAAAATTTCGCAGGACAAGGAAAATTTCACGTTCGATCTACCGGGATACCTGACGGGTCGAACCGCTTCCGCCACAGAGGTCCGTCTGTATGTGGACTCGCTTTCCGAAATGGAGGCGGAGCGTCTGCTGCCGGATGAAACCCTGCCCGACAGGAAGCCGTATCTGAGCGTCAGGATGACGCGGGAGGACGGCGGCGAGGAGAAACTCAGCCTGTTCCGCGGCACCGGAGACGCTCCCTTCATCGGTGTTTCCTCGTGGCAGCCGGTGCCGTTCGCGGTGGACCGTCTGGTGGTTTCCCAGCTGGTGCGCACTCCGTTCGACATGCAGGGGCGCAGGGTGGTGGATATCGCCATCGGCGACATCCACAGCATGGCGGTCACGTACGACGGCGTAACGCGCGAGGCCGAGCGCACCGAGAAGGGGTGGAAGGAACTCGGCGGCGGAAATCAGATCATGGGCATTGACATGTCCTTGTGGCGACTTAATGAAATGAAGTTCGAAGCCATGCCGCTCGAGCGGGTTTCCGGCTCCGCAAAGGAAAGCATGACCTGCATCCTGCGCGACGAAAAGGGCGAGGTCCTTGCGGCCATGTCCTTTTACAGGGATCCGAGCCTGCCCGAAGGGCAGATATGGCTGAGAAACGGCGGGGGACTGTACTATCCGGTCTCGAGCCAGATCGTGGAGGACCTTCGTGGCCTCTTCCCCGTGCTTGGGACAGATGAATCGTCCCCGGACGCATAATATCGAGGAGATGAAACATGGCTAGAATCACCGTTGAAGACTGCCTGGCCCAGGTGAGCAACCGTTTCCTGATCACCCAGATGGCCATCAAGCGCGTCAAACAGTACCGCGAAGGCTACGATCCGCTCATCGAATCCAAGAACAAGCAGAACGTCACCGCACTGCGCGAAGTGGCTGCTGGAAAGGTAGTTCCCGAGCGGACTCTCGAGGATATCGAGCTGGATATCGAAGAAGAACTGGAAAACGAAGCATAAAGCATGTCAAAACGTTGTTATTACGAGGTTCTCGGTCTTTCCAGGGATTGCACCGACGGCGAAATCAAGTCCGCATACCGCAAGCTTGCTTTCCAGTACCACCCCGACCGCAATCCCGACGACCCCGAGGCTGAAGACAAGTTCAAGGAGGCCGCCGAGGCCTACGAGGTGCTGCGCGACAGCGAGAAGCGCCAGCGCTACGACCGTTTCGGACATGAAGGTATGAACGGCAACGGCTTCCACGGCTTCGACAACACCGAAGACATCTTCGGCACCTTCAGCGACATCTTCGGCGAGTTTTTCGGCTTCAGTTCCGCGGGACGCGGCGGAGCCAACCGTCCCAGAGCCGGGTCCGACCTCAGGTACAACCTGGATATCTCCTTCCGGGAGGCGGCCAAGGGAACCGAGGTCAGCATCACCCTGCCCGTTGAAGTCGAATGTCCCGAATGTGAAGGCACCGGCGCAGAAAAGGGAACGACGCCCGAAACCTGTCCGCAGTGTCAGGGAACGGGCCACATCCAGCAGTCTCAGGGCTTCTTCCGCATCTCCGTGGGGTGTCCCAACTGTCAGGGCCGCGGCACGATCATCCAGAATCCCTGCCACAACTGTCACGGACGCAGCACGGTCATCGAGGAGAAAGACCTCAGCGTGCGCATCCCGGCCGGAGTGGACAACAACTCTCGCCTGCGTCTTCGCGGCGAGGGCGAAGCCGGTATCAACGGCGGCCCCCCGGGCGACCTGTACGTGGTCATCCGTGTGGAGGAAGACGAAATATTCGAACGGCAGGGGACCAGCCTGATCCTTCAGCAGGACATCTCCTTCGTTCAGGCCGCGCTCGGCGACCGCATCGAAGTGCCGACCCTCGACGAGCCCGTGAATCTGGATATTCCCAAAGGCACGCAGGCCGGCGAGGTATTCCGCCTGCGCGGACTCGGTCTGCCGCATCTGGGCAGCCCCCAGAAGGGCGACCTGCTGGTTCAGGTGCGCGTTCTCACCCCCACCAAGCTCAATAAGCGTCAGGAGGAAATCCTGCGCGAGTTTCAGGAGATCGAGGACAGCAAGCCCATGACCAAGGCCAAGGCCTTTTTTCAGAAAGCCAAAGACCGCGTAATGGGCGAATAGCATGAGCGACCGTTTCTCCCACATGGATGCCGAAGGCAATGCCCGCATGGTTGATGTCTCGGCCAAGGACGACACCAAGCGTACCGCGATCGTCCGGTGCCGGGTGCTGCTCAATTCGAACACCTTCGATCTTCTGGTGCGGGACGCGCTGCCCAAGGGCGATGTGCTCACCACCGCCAAGATCGCCGGGATCATGGCTGCCAAGCAGACCCATGCGCTCATACCGATGTGTCATCCGCTGCCGGTGAGCTATGCGGACGTCCGCTTCGAAGTGGACGAGCAGGGTCACGCGGTCGGGATTGAGGCCGAAGTTCGAACGACCGGCAAGACCGGTGTGGAGATGGAGGCGCTCGTGGCGGCGCAGATTGCCGCGGCGACCATTTACGACATGTGCAAGGCCGTGCAGAAGGACATCGAGATCACCGACTGCCGGTTGATATACAAGTCCGGGGGCAAGTCAGGAGAATTCCGGAACGATTGATCCCCGGAGCTGTCCAAAGTGAAGCAAAAAGCCGCCCGCTCAAATGAGCGGGCGGCTTTTCTTTGCCGAACCGTGAGTGAAGACCGTGTTCCGGCGTCCCGTCGGACGGTTAGGCGTGTCAGGAGCCCCGGTTGTAGCCGATGCTCACCTCACCGTCCTGAATGATGGTGGGGATGCGCTTGACGCCACCGTTGAGGGAAAGCATCTCATCCAGCTTTTCGGGGTTGAGCTGGATATCGTGAAAGACCGCGTCCTGATGCGCAGTCAAGGCCCGATGGGTGTGCGGGCAGGTGCGCTTGCCGTAAATGATGATGTCCTGATTCATGCGAGAACTTTACTCCTGTGTCAGCCGATCCGTCCAGTATAACCTTTCGGGTTTTGCTGTGACAGTGGTCGAGACAGACAAGAAAAAGGCGGCTCCGTGGAGCCGCCTTTGGTCATTCAATGGGTGGTTGGCTATTAGCGCCGGGGACCGCGACGATCGCCGCCGCGTCCGCCACCGCCACCGCCGCCGCGACGGTCGTTCTTGCGACCACCGCCGCCTCCGCCGGGGCGCTTGAAGTCTTCAAGGTTGACTTCCTGACCGGCTTCTTCCATCAGCCATGCCTTGCGAGACAGGCGGATGCGTCCGCCGGGCTCCAGGTCAACGCACTTGACCCAGACTTCCTGCCCGAGCTGAAGCAGGTCTTCCACCTTTTCCACGCGCTCGAAGTCCATCTGGGAGATGTGCAGGAGACCTTCGCAACCGGGCAGAACCTCGATGAGCGCGCCGATCTCGAGGATCTTGCGGACGATGCCGAGGTAGTTCTTTCCGATTTCGGGCTTCTGGTCGTAGTACTGCACGCGAGCCTTGGCCTCTTCCATGGAAGCCATGTCCGGGGCAAAGATCATGACCTTGCCGGAGTCGTCGATGTCCACGTCGGCGCCGGTCTCGGAGGTGATGGCCTTGATGTTCTTGCCGCCGGGGCCGATGACCGAGCGAATCTTGTCCGGGTCAACGAAGACTTCGCACATCTGCGGTGCCATCTCGGACAGCTTTTCGCGCGGTGCGGCCAGTGTCTCTTCCATGTGACCCAGAATGTGCTCGCGAGCTTCCTTGGCCTGATTCAGCGCGCGGCGCAGAACGTCGGACGGGATGCCGCTGATCTTGATGTCCATCTGGATGGCGGTAACGCCTTCGTGCGTACCGGCCACCTTGAAGTCCATGTCGCCCAGCGCGTCCTCGTCGCCGAGGATGTCGGTGAGAATATAGTACTCGTCGCCTTCCTTGCAAAGGCCCATGGCGATGCCCGCAACCGGTGCGGAGATGGGCACGCCTGCGTCCATGAGCGCCATGGTGGCGCCGCAGACGGAAGCCATGGAGGAAGAACCGTTGGATTCCATGATCTCGGAGACAACGCGCAGCGTATACGGGAAGTCTTCCTGAGAAGGCAGAACCGGAGTAAGGGCGCGCTCGGCGAGGGCGCCATGGCCGATTTCGCGGCGGCTCGGACCACGCAGCATACGGGCTTCACCCACGCAGTAGGGGGGGAAGTTGTAGTGCAGCATGAAGCGCTTGGTGTGATCGCCAATGAGCGTTTCCATGCGCTGTTCGTCACGGGTGGAACCCAGCGTGGCGACTGCCAGAGCGCTGGTTTCGCCGCGGCGGAACAGGGAGGAACCGTGTGTCATGGGCAGCAGGCCCACGTCGATGGACAGGTCGCGAACCGTGGTGGTGTCGCGGCCGTCGATGCGCTCGCCCTTTTCGACGATGCGCTTGCGCACGATCTTCTTTTCCATGTCGCCGAGGACGTCGCCGACCTGTTTGAGCTTGGCTTCGTCTTCCGGGAATTTCTCGGTGACGAGTTCAACGGCTTTCTTTTTGACGGCGCTTTTGGCTTCCTTGCGCGGCATCTTTTCAGCCACGGAGAGGGCTTCGGTCAGCTCGTCGGTGAGGGCGTCGTTGAGAAGCGTTTCCACTTCTGCGTCGCGCTCCGGAGCGATGGCCTGAATTTTCTTCTTGCCTGCCTTTTCCGCCAGCTCTTCCTGCATGTCGATCAGGGGCTGAATCTCGCGGTGACCGGTTTCAATGGCGTCGGCAAGGGTGTCTTCACTCAGGAATTCACCGCCGCCCTCGACCATGACCACGGCGTCGCGAGAACCGGCAAGCAGCAGGTTCAGGGAGCTTTCTTCGTCGCAGCCCTTGTAGGTCGGGAAGAGTTCGAACTTGCCGTTCACCAGTGCCACGCGGGTACCGGCGATAGGGCCTTCGAAGGGCATTTCGGAAAGGGTCAGCGCGGCGGATGCGCCGGTAAGGGCCAGAACATCGGGGTTGACGTTCTGATCCGCGGAAAGAACCGTGGCGATGACCTGCACTTCGTCCTTGAAGCCCTTGGCGAAGAGCGGGCGAATGGGGCGGTCGATGAGGCGGGAGATAAGGGTCTCGCGCTCGGACGGGCGGCCCACTTCACGGCGGAAGTAGTTGCCCGGAACTTTACCTGCAGCGTACAGCATTTCCTGATAGTTGCAGGTCAGCGGGAAAAATCCGCGATCGTATTCCAGGGGCTGGTTGGTGGCGGTGACGAGGACCACGGTTCCGCCGGACTGAATCCAGACGGCGCCGCCGGCCTGATTCGCCATGCGGCCGGTTTCCATGGTGATTTCAATGTCGCCGACCTTGCGGGTAAGGCTAATCTTGTCAAACGGTTTGAGCATGTACTCTCCAATGAGTTGGTGTTGTTTCATGCCCCGCGGTGGCCCACCGGATGGTTAGCCGGCTTGGGAAGGGGTGTGTGAAGTCGCTTCACCCGCACCTTCCCGAGCCAACTAAGCTACTTCCGGAGTGTCCGGCGAGAATTTTCGCCGTACCGCGAGGCTGCCTGTCTATCCCGGAGGAAAACGACAAAGGGGGAAGCCTTGCGGCTCCCCCCGGCGTCGCTATGTCGGCTACTTGCGCAGACCCAGACGGGCGATCAGGCTACGGTAGCGCTCAATGTCCTTCTTCATGAGGTAGTTGAGCAGCTTCCGGCGCTGTCCGACCAGCTTCAGCAGGCCGGTGCGGGAATGGTAGTCCTTTTTGTGGCTCTTGAAGTGATCGGTCAGGTACTTGATGCGCTCGGTAAGCAGCGCGACCTGCACTTCGGGAGAGCCGGTGTCGCCTTCGTGAGTCTTGTACTCGTCAATGACGGCCTGTTTGGCCTGTGCGTCCATGACCACAGCGATATCCTCCGTTTTAGTGGGTGTTATACGATTCTTCCCGCGCGAAATGGCGCATGCGGGCTACCAGAGCCCGCGCAGAATGCCCCAAAGGAGCTTTCCGTTGCTTTCGGCGGCTTCCACGAGTGCGAGCGCGTCGCCTTCGGGGGTGAGAAGCAGGGCGCGGTCGCCTTCCTTTCCGGACAGTTCTCCGTCTGGATTGACGGGGAGTCTGGTACCGTTTCTCACCAGCCCGGCCAGTGCCTCGGAGAGGCGGAAGGAGGGCCAGTGGGGAAGAGCGTCGGCCATGGGGATGACGCGCTCGGCGAACTGTTCGAGTTCGTCTTCGAGCACTTCCTCAAGGTCGTGCGCCTGTTCCAACCCGAAGGGACCGCTCGATTCGCGCAGAAGCCGTGTCAGCGTCGCGCCGCATTCAAGCCGCGTCCCCAAGCTGTGGACCAGGGAGCGTATGTAGGTGCCAGCAGAGCACCTCACCCTGAAGTCCGCATCGGGAAGAGTTACCTCTAAAGGTTGTGATTCAATGATCGTGATGGCCTTTCGTTTCACGGGTACTTCTTCGCCCGCTCTGGCCAATTCATACAAGGGCTTTCCCTTGTGTTTGGCTGCCGAATAGGCCGGAACTTCCTGCTCTGTCAACTGATTCCAGTAAGAAATTTCGTCACGAACCACCTGCGAATCTTTCGGAACCGGCCTTTCGGTCAGCACCTCGCCCTGAATATCGTAGGTATCCGTAGTGATTCCGAGGCGTAGGGTTCCGGAATACGTCTTGTCCTCGCCGGTGAGGTACGTGGCTGTCTTCGTGGCCTTGCCGAGCATCACGGGCAACACGCCTTCGGCGAGGGGATCGAGCGTTCCGGCGTGGCCTATCTTGAACTGCCTGAACTTGCGCTTGATGGCGTTGAGGCAGTCCGTGGAGGTCGGGCCGGACGGTTTGCGCAGGATGAGCACCCCGTCGAGCTGTTCCTTGCTGCGTTTCGGCTTTCTGCCCATGCCTACAGTCCTACCATGTCGACGATGGATTTCACGAGGGTGGCCCGGGCTTCTTCAAGGGTGCCGGTTACCATGCCGCCGGCAGCGTTCTTGTGCCCGCCGCCGCCGAAGCTGGCCGCAACCTCCTGCACGTTGTCATCGCCGTAGGCACGCAGGCTGAACTTCCACTGCTCGTCCCCTTCCTCGCGGAGCAGGGCGGCGACGCGAACACTCTTCAACTTGCGTACGAAATTGATGATCTCCTCGGTGTCCGAGGGGGCGGTGCCGGTCTTTTCAAACATTTCGCGAGTCACGGGAGCCACGGCAACCTGACCGTTCTCGAAAAGTTCCACGCAGCCGACGACTTCGTTGAACAGGCGCAGCCGGTTTTCCGTCCACTGCTTGTTGATGTGCATGTTCACGGTCTGCAGGTCCAGCCCGTTGCGCAGCATCTTGGCGGCAAGTTCCAGCGACTCGGGAGTAGTGTTGCCGTACGAGAAGAAGCCGGTGTCGGTGGAGACGGCGAGGTAGACGGCCTCGGCCAGCGCCCCGGACAGCTCCACGTCCAGTTCCTCGGCCAGATCGCCGATCATGGTGCCGACGGCGGGGTGTCCCTTGTCGACCCAGTTCAGTTCACCGAACTCGGGGTTGCCGAGGTGGTGGTCGATGTTGATGACGCGGGTTTCGTCAAGGCGTTCACGCAGGTTGTCCCCCATGCGCTCGGCGTTGCCGCAGTCGAGGATAATCGTCCACTCGGGCATTTTTTCAGGAAGTTCTGAAGTGATGGGAGAGGGAGCCTGCACCCAGTCGTAACGGCAGTTCATGCCGGAGTGGTTGTACAGGGTGACTTCCTTGCCCAAGGCGGTGAGCACGTGGCCGAGCGCAGCGGTGGAACCGATGGCGTCGCCGTCCGGGTTGTAGTGGGCGGCCACCAGGAAAGAGGTGCCGCCGCGGATGGCGTCAGCTATCGTCTTCATCGGGCTTGGCATAGACCATGTCCTCAAGAAAGGTGTCGTGAGTGAAACGGAGTTCGGGAACGAACTGGATGCGCATCTTCTTACCGAGCTGAGAGCGCAGGAAGCCGGAGGCCTTGTCCAGTCCCTGCCTTGCTTCCTCAATCTTTTCCTCGTCGCCGCTGGTGGTGAAAAGCACTTCGGCGATACGCAGGTTGGCGTTCATGCGCACGCCGGAGAGGGTCACGCGTTCCAGCCGGGGATCGCTCACTTCCTCCATGAGAATGGAAGAGAGCTCTCGCAGGATCTGGTCGCCCATGCGGCTGGCCCTTCTGGAATCGGAAATTTTCATGATATCAATCCGTGTTGCTGAATACTTCTGTTTCGACGCTTACCAGCTCGGCGGGAACCGTGTCTTCCAGCATGCCGAGCGCCTTTGCCAGTCTGGATTCGACCTTGTTGGTGAGATTGGCCACCGTCACCACTGCAAGGACGATTCTTTCGTGCGAGTCCTGTGCGTCCACTTCGCTGATGGACACATTGAACTTGTTCCGGGCCCGAGTCTTGAGGCTGCTGACGATCTTTCGCTTGCCCTTGAGGGAGCTGTTGCCCTCAAGCCGGAACTCCAGACTGAGTACGCCGATTATCATATATAAGTACCAAAACACGGGCGGTCCAGTCTTGCCGGACCGCCCGTGATGATGTTTTCGGACCTTCGGCTAGTCGATGGTACGGGCCACTTCCCGTTCCTCGAAGGCTTCGATGGCGTCGCCGACCTTGATGTCGTTGAAGCCCTTGATGCCCATGCCGCACTCGTAACCCTTGGCCACTTCCTTGACGTCGTCCTTGAAGCGCTTGAGGGAGGAGAGCTCGCCGGTGTGTACCACCACGCCGCCGCGCAGCAGGCGGATCTGGGCGTGTCTGGTGATCTTGCCGTCGGTGATGTAGCTACCCGCGACGGTGCCGACCTTGGGAACGCTGAAGGTGTCGCGCACCTCGGCCTGACCGAGGTAGACTTCCTCGATATCCGGAGCGAGCATGCCGCTCATGGCGTCCTTCACCTCGTTCACGAGCTTGTAGATGATGTCGTAGAAACGGATTTCCACGTTCTCCTGCTCGGCGATCTCCTTGACCTTCAGGTTCGGGCGGACGTTGAAGCCGATGATGACGGCTTCGGACGCGCTGGCCAGAAGGATGTCGGATTCGGTGATGGCACCTGCGCCGCCGTGAACAACCTGCACCTTGATCTCGTCGGTGCTGAGCTTGGTGAGCGCCTCGGTGACGGCCTCCAGAGAACCCTGCACGTCGGCCTTGACGATGAGGTTGAGGTTCTGGGCCTCCTGATCCGGGCGGGATGCGAGGAAGCTTTCCAGGGTCACCTTGGACTTGCCTGCCAGTTCCTTTTCACGCTGCTTCTGCAGACGCTGCTGGGCGATGCGGCGGGCAACCTTTTCGTCGGAGACCACGGTGAACTCGTCACCCGCTTCGGGGACGCCGTCAAAGCCCTGAATCTCGACGGGCATGGCCGGGCCTGCGGTGTCGATCTTCTTTGCCGAGTCGTTGAACATGGCGCGGACCTTGCCGTGATGCACCCCGCAGACGAAGCTGTCGCCCTGGTTGATGGTGCCCTCTGCGATGAGCATGGTGCCGACCGGGCCGCGACCCTTGTCCAGCTTCGCTTCCACAATGTGGCCGCGAGCGGGCTTGTCGGGGTTGGCCTTGAGTTCAAGCACTTCGGCCTGCAGCAGAATCAGTTCGAGCAGTTCGTCCATGCCGGTGCGCTGCTTGGCGGAGACGTGGGCGAAGATGGTATCGCCGCCCCAGTCTTCGGGAATCAGGTCCATTTCGGCCAGCTCGCGCTTGACGGTGTCCGGGTTGGCGCCTTCCTTGTCGATCTTGTTCACGGCCACGACCATGGGAACGCCCGCCGCCTGCGAGTGGGCGATGGCTTCACGGGTCTGGTCCATGACGCCGTCGTCTGCGGCGACCACGAGGACAACAATGTCGGTGACCTGAGCACCGCGCATACGCATGGTGGTGAACGCTTCGTGCCCCGGGGTGTCGAGGAAGACCACTTCGCCGCGCGGGGTGGTGACATGGTACGCACCGATATGCTGCGTGATGCCGCCGGCCTCGCCGTCCGTCACGTTGGTGGAGCGGATGGCGTCGAGCAGAGAGGTCTTGCCGTGGTCGACGTGACCCATGATGGTCACTACCGGGGGGCGACCCTGAAGGTCTTCAGGCTTGTCCGCCTCGGAGGGGACAAGGAATTCCTGTTCGTCGAAGGAGACGTTCTCCACTTCATAGTCGAATTCGTTGGCGACTACGGTAGCGGTGTCGAAATCGAGCGCCTGGTTGATGGTCGCCATGATGCCCAGACCGAACAGGACCTTGATGAGATCCTGAGCCTTGTGGCCCATCTGGTGAGCCATGTCGGCCAGACGGATGGTGTCATCAATCCTGATCTTGCGCTTGGCGGCCTTTCTGGGCTGCGCCCTGTGCTCCTGCGACTGGTGCTGGTCGGGTCTCTTGCGACGCTTGCCTTTGCCGGGCCTGTTGTCGCCGAGAACCTTCTTTGCCTTGTCGCCGTCCTCGAAGTTGCTGAATTCCACGACGCGGCGGTCTTTCTTGCGCTTCTTGCGGCTGCGACCGTCCGGCTGCGGCGGCGGGGGAGTTCCCGGAGCAGCGGGACCGCCACCGGGGCCTCCACCGGGGCGTCCACCAGGACGAGCGCCTGCGGGCCTGCCGCCGGGCTTCGGGCCGGGCTTGCCGCCGGGACCGGGCTTGCCACCGGGGCCGGGTCTGGGACCGCGGCCGCGTGCGGGGCGATCTTCCAGTCCTGCAGCCTTTTCGGCTTCGCGCTTGGCGACTTCCGCCGGGTCGGGCATGGAAATGATTCTGACCTTGGATTCGCCCTTTTTCTTGGGCTTCTTGGCCTTTTTGTCTTCGTCGCCCTCCGCCTTGGCCTTGGATTCAGCCTTGGGCTGCTTCTCGGCCTTCTTGGCAGGCTTGCCGTCCTCGGCCTTGTCCCCGGGGGCAACAGGCTCGGCTTCGGACTTCGCGCCTTCGGCTGCGACCTCGGGCTCGGCAGGCATTTCTGGCTTGTCTGCGGGCTTTTCCTCGGCGGCCTCCCCGGTTTCGGCTTCCCGGGCTTCGGCTTCGGCTGCTTCGGTCTTTTCGACGGCAGGGGAGGGTTCTTCCTTGGCTTCCGGCTCGGGAGCCTTCTCTTCGACAGGCGCCTTTTCGGCCTCGGCGGGTTTCACGACCTCGGCCGGCTTGATGATGCGGGCCTTCTGCGAGTCGGCCTTGGCAGCCTTCTTGGGCTTTTCCTCGGCAACGGGCTCTGCGCCGGCTTCCTTGTCTTCAGCGGTTTCTGCGGGTTCCTCGGGGGCAGCGGGAGTCTCTTCGACTTCGGCAGGAGCTTCGGGAGCTTCCTGTGCGGCCTTGGAGTCTTCCTTCTCGGCACCACTGTCGGCCTTGCCCTTGCGAGCCTTCCTGCGGCGCACTATGACGCCCGGCTGCACTTCACGGCGCAGCACCTCGGAGTCTCCACCCTCTGTGGAGAGCTCGGCTCTGAGCTTATCAACGTCTTCCGCATCCACGGCGGTCATGTGGCTCTTTGCCTGAACCCCGATCTCCCGCAGATGCTGCATGACTTCTTTATTCGACAGGCCGAGTTCGGCTGCCAAATCCTTAACCTTCATGGTTGCCGTCATATACTAACCCCCTTGCATTTCTTCATGAGCCCTCTTTCCGCTTTGCCGAATCTTTCGCGGCACTCGGGCTCGCCGCAGACATAAAATCCCCGGCCAGGTTTATTCCGTCCGGGATCGGGAACAAGGCTGTCCGCCGCCAGGTCCCTCGGACAAACATATCTCGCAAGGTCTCCCTTGGGAGCCCTCTTCCGACAGATGACGCACATGCGTACCGGGCCTTCGGCTCCTCGGAGCGCGTCGTCAGTCGGTTTGTTACACTTCTTCATCGCTTTCGACATCGTCTCCGTCTTCTTCGGAACCGTTGAGGCCGAGCATGTTGATGCCCGCGCGGATTTCCGCGATGCGCCCTTCGGTGATGCCGTCCACTTCAAGCAGTTCCTCGTCGGTGGCGTTGACCACCGCTTCGGTCGTATCCAGACCGGCCGCGACAAACGCTTCCACGTTCACTTCGGCCACGCTGGCGATCTGGTCCAGTCCCTTGCGGGAAGCGTTGAGCTCGGCGTAACGGCTTTCGGTGAAGATGTCTATCTTCCAACCGAGAAGGCGGCTGGCGAGCTTGACGTTCTGCCCCTTGCGGCCGATGGCCAGAGTGAGCTGGTCGTCCGGAACGATGACTTCGAGAGCCTCGTCCTCGTCATACACCGCGATACGGGAAATGACGGCGGGTGAGAGGGCGTGCTGGGCGTACCGGGCGATGTCCGGACTCCAGACCACGATGTCGATGCGTTCGCCGCGAAGCTCCTGTACCACGTTCTGGATGCGGGACCCGCGAATGCCGACGCAGGCGCCAACGGGGTCCACGTCGCGTTCGCGGGAGTAGACAGCCACCTTGGCACGCAGGCCCGGATCACGGGAAACGCCCATGATCTTGACGGTGCCGTCGGCCACCTCGGGTACTTCGCGCTTGAAAAGTTCCACCATGTAATCGGGGTGGGAGCGGGAGACCAGAACCTGCGGTCCGCGGGACTCCTTGAGTACGTCAATGATATATGCCTGCACCCTGTCGCCGCGCTTGTAGCGCTCGCGTGGAATCTGTTCGTCCTTGCCCAGCAGCGCTTCGGTGCGGCCGAGGTTGATGATCCAGCCGGTGCGGTCGCGGCGCTGAATGATGCCGCTGACGATCTCGCCCTTGCGGTCCTTGAACTCTTCGAAGATGATCTCCTGCTCCGCGTCGCGCATGCGCTGGATGATCACCTGCTTGGCGCTCTGCGCCGCAATGCGCCCGAGGTCCTCGATGGCGAGCTTGAAGCCCATTTCATCGTCGATCTGGACGTTCGGGTCGTGTTCCCGCGCTTCCTCGAGGTTGATTTCGCTCACCTCGTCATGGACTTCGTCGGCAACCACCTTGAACTGGTAGACCTCGATTTCACCGAGTTCCTCGTTGAAGGTGACTTCGATGTCCATGGTGTCGCCGTACTTGCGGTGTACGGCAGAGCGCACCGCCTCTTCGAGGGTGTCCACCAGAAGGTCGCGGTCGATGCCCCGGTCCTTGCTGATCTGGTCGATGGCTTTCTTGAGTTCCGACATTGTTTGTCCTCCGTGTCGCGGGCCGCGGAGCGGCCGCAAAAAGCGTGCTCCGTGCTAAAAAACGTGCACCAGTCTGGCTTTCTTGACTTCGTCCCAGGAGAAGGATTCGTTACCGTTCTCTGTTTCGAGGACGAAGGCATTGTTCTCGATGCCGGCCAGTGTCCCGCTGAACTTGCGTTGCTCCTGCCGCGGCTCCCACAGGGTGACCCGAACGGGCTTACCGGTGTACGCGGCCATCTGGTCGATGCTGAAAAACTCTCTCTCAAGGCCCGGAGACGAAACTTCGAGGGTGAATGCGCCGGGAACGGCGTCTTCCATCTCCAGCACGAGTCCCACCTGACGGCTGACCTCGGCGCAGGCATCCACCGTGACCCCGTCCGGCCCGTCGATGTAGATCAGTATCCTGCGCTTGCCGCCACCGCCGGGGCAGGAGATGCCCCACAGGGAGTATCCCAGTCCTTCGACCTCGGGGCGGACCAGCTCGTCCAGAATATCTTCAAATCTCTTGCGCGTCATTGTGCTAAAGGTCCCGGTTTCTGAAAATAAAAAAGGCGGACCTAGGCCCACCTGCGTGAAAAAAACGATAGTCCTTTCCAGGCCTTGGAGCAGTCGGCGGGGGTGCAACCCGCAACGCCGAGCCGGGGAGCATCTACTCTCCCAGCTGAGCTACGTCCGCTCTCGAACCGGCTTCATTTATACATATTGAACGCACATGTCAACAATACTGCCTGTCCGTACCGTAAAAATGTGGCGTTTCAGTCGTTGGCCCACATGTTGCAAAGTCAGGTCGACAACAGGAGGTCCGCCCCATGAGAGACAGCATATTTAGCGCGGTATTTGGCGCTTTATCCAATGAAATGAGGATGTCGACGACCGCCAACAATTTGGCGAACGTCAACACCACAGGCTACAAGAAGGATGAGTGCGCGTTTCACGACACCTTCATACGCTTCGCCCACGATTACGTGGTCGACGCAAAGCCCTACATGCGCGACAAGCCGCTGTTTCCGGAAGCGGACCTGATGTCGAGGGTGCGCCTTTCGGATCAGTACACCGATCTGGCGCAGGGGAGCCTGCAGGAAACCGGCAACCCGCTCGATTTGGCCATTTCCGGCGACGGATTCTTCAAGGCGCAGGTCGGCGACGAGCAGCAGCTCACGCGGGCAGGCAACTTTTCCGTGGACCAGAACGGTGTTCTCGTAACCAAGCAGGGGTATCCCGTGATGGTCGGCGGCGGCTCTCTCGCCATTCCGCCCGACGCGACGAACGTCTCCATTGATTCCGGCGGACAGATCAGCGCCGACGGCGCGGTTCTCGGACAGCTGGACATCGTGGACGTGGATGACAAGCGGGCCTTGGAAAAAGTGGGCCAGAACTTCATGCGCATCCGAGAGGACAGCGGTGCAAACGAGATCCCCGCCGAAAACATGACGGTGGAGCAGGGATACCTCGAGAAATCCAACGTGGAAGTCGTGACCGAGATGGTCAAGATGATAGAAACTCAGCGTGCTTTCCAGTCATATCAGAAGGTTATGACCAGTACCGATCAGATCGACCGGCGCATGATCATGACTCTGGGCAGGAGCTACTAGGAGGATATGGACCATGATGCGTTCATTATGGACGGCTGCCACCGGCATGGTGGCGATGCAGACGCACATCGACGTGCTTTCGAACAACCTCGCCAACGTCAACACCACGGGCTTCAAGAAGAGTCGCGCGGAGTTCGAGGACCTGATGTATCAGAACATCAAGATGGCGGGCACGCTCAATCAGGACGGGGGAAGGACCCCCACGGGCATGCAGGTGGGCATGGGCGTCAAACCCACGACGGTGCACAAGTTCTTCAGTCAGGGCGACTTCAAGAACACCGGCAACCCGCTTGACATCGCCATCGAAGGCGACGGCTTCTTCCGCGTCACGCAGAACGACGAGGACGTCTACACCCGCGCCGGATCCTTCAAGCTGGACAATGAAGGCCGGGTCGTCACCGCGCAGGGGTACCCGCTCCAGCCCGAGTTTCTCGTCCCGGCAGAGACCGCCGATCTGGTTGTGAGCGAGGACGGTCACATTGCCGCCCTCGACAAGAGCGGAGCGGAGATCGCCGCCGCGGACATTCCGGTTTTCACCTTCACCAACCCGGCCGGTCTGAACGCCGTGGGCAAGAACGTCTACGTCGAGACCGAAGCGTCCGGCGCGGCGGTTCAGGGAACACCCGGAGAAGATAACTTCGGCACGTTGGCGCAGGGTTTTCTGGAAGGCTCCAACGTGGAAATGGTGGACGAGATGGTCGGCCTGATCGTTGGACAGCGTGCCTACGAAATCAACTCCAAGGCCATTACCACCTCCGACGCGATGCTCCAGACCGCAATCAACGTGAAGCGTTAATCCATGAAGAGTTCGGGAGGGGACATGTTATACGGAAACACCGCACGGGATGCTCGAAGACCCTGGGGCCTCGGCGTTGCCGTCATGGCCGCCATATGCCTTGCGGCGTTGGCCATGGCTTCCGCGGCCCATGCCGGTGACTGGCGCATCAGGATCAAGCCTGCCGCGGTGCTCGACGGCGGGCCGGTTACCCTTGGCGACATAGCCGTTGCCGTGGGTGACGTGGACGCGCCGGTGTGGAAGCGGCTTTCCGGGACCAAGCTCTGGAAGCCCTCGTCCAGACGGGGAAGACCCGTGGCCATCTCCCGCGACAAACTGCGCTCCATCCTGCGCCACTACATCGGCGACTATGTGCGCCGGTGCGAGGTCCCTTCGCGCATGCTGGTGCAGACCGGCGGCAAGGTGATTCTGGTAAATGAGATTCGCCGCAGGGTGGTCGATTATTTGACGCCTCGCGCCGAGCGCTTCGACGCCGAGATTTCCTTCCGCGACTTTGCGGTGCCAGACTACATTTTCTTTCCCAACCGGTTCGACAAGCTGAAGCTGGATTCTTCCCGCGAGATCAGGCCGGGGCGCAACTCCGTGCAGATGGAAGTGGTCACTTCCGACGGCAAGACCGTGCGCCGACTGGCTGGCAGCGTGTTCATGGATGTCTGGAAGGCGGTTCCGGCCGCGGCGCAGATCATGAACCGGGGAGAGCGCATCACGCCCGACAAGCTGACTTTTGTCCGCAAGAATCTGGCCTACGCCACCAACGTGTGGGACGGAAAGGGCGGCCCGTGGCGCATCCGTAGGCCCGTCGGACGCGGACAGGCCATCACCCGTGATCGCATCGAGGCGCTCCCGGCGGTGTCGAGGGGCGAGCACGTGAATCTGGTGTACGACAGCGGCCGCGTGAAGTTGAGCGTCGAGGTGGAAGTCCTCGACGACGCCAAGGTCGGTCAGCAGGTTGAGGTCCGGAATATGCAAAGTAACAGAACCATCGTGGCGACAGTGGTCTCGCCCGGCAAGGTCATGGTCCGATAACCGGTGCGTTCAGCACGTTTGCAAGGAGAAAAAGAGATGAAACCCTACATCCTCGCACTTGTAGCCTTTACGGTCGTCGCGGGCGGTTGTGCTTCCCGCACCGAGCCGGAGCCGATGCCCGTGCTGACTCCCCCGGTAATCGTCGAACAGGACCCGGCGCAGAACCCCGGTTCGCTGTTCGACCCGAATCAGGCTGAATTTCTTTATGACGACAATCGCGCCAAGCGCGTGGGCGACATCGTGCTGGTGGAAGTGGCGGAGTCCTCCAAGTCCAAGCTGAAGAACGACACCACCGCCAAGCGTGAAACCACCACCGACATGGGTGTAACCGCGTTCCCGGGAACCGGTATCCTCGGTGCCGTCCCCGGTTCGCAGTCCCTGGCCTCGCCGGGTGACGTGAGTGTCGGGGCCAGATCTCAGAACGACTTTGAAGGCGAAGGGGAGACCAACCACGAATCCAGCGTCACCGCCACCGTGGCGACGCGCATCGTGCGCCGCCTGCCCGGCAACATCCTGCAGGTGGAGGGCGCGCGTCGCATCAGGGTCAACTTCGAGACACAGATTCTCGTGGTGCGCGGCCTGATCCGGCAGCGTGACATCACTTCCGACAACAGCATTTCATCCAACAACCTCGCCGAAGCACAGATCGAAATGTACGGCCAGGGTGTTCTGACCGACAAGCAGCGTCCCGGCTGGCTGTCCAGAATCCTTGACAACATCTACCCGTTCTAGACGGGTGACGAGCGCATGATACGGAGGCAACAAATGAAGATCACGAGAAAGGAAACCGCAGCCTGTCTGACGTTCGCCGTCATGCTGGCCCTCCTTCTCGCCGCCGCGGCTCCCGCGGACGCCGCGAGGCTCAAGGACATCGCCAGCTTCAGCGGCGTGCGCAACAACGAGCTGGTCGGCTACGGACTCGTGGTCGGCCTTGCCGGAACCGGCGACGGCACCACGTCCAGTTTCACCATGCAGTCCATGTCCAACATGCTCGACAAGATGGGCGTCGAGGCCGCTCCCGGCGACCTGAAGCCTCAGAACGTTGCGGCGGTCATGGTCTCGGCGAAGATGCCGGTCTCTGCCAAGCCGGGGTCCCCGCTCGACGTGACGGTTTCCTCGCTCGGCGACGCCGACAGTCTTCTCGGCGGTGTGCTGCTCATTACTCCGCTGAAAGGGCTCGACGGCAAGATTTACGCCGTGGCGCAGGGATCGCTGACCATCGGCGGTTTCAGCGTCGGAGGCGAAGCCGCCACCGCTCAGAAGAACATCCCGACCGTCGGCCGCATCCCCAACGGAGCGGTGGTGGAGCGCGAGGTGCCGTTCTCCTTCAATAATCAGGAGACCATGACCATCAACCTCACGGTGCAGGACTTCAGCACAACCATGGACGTGGTCAACCGCATCAACGGCGTCCTTGGTGACAGGTATGCCAGCGCGCGCGACATTTCCACCGTGGAACTCCAGGTTCCCCCGAAGTTCCGGGGCAACATGGTGCCGCTCATGGCGTCGCTGGAAAACATGAACATCACGCCGGGCGGCAAGGCCAAGGTCGTGGTGGACGAAAAGACCGGCACCGTGGTTCTGGGGCAGGACGTGCGGCTTTCCAAGGTCGCCGTGGCCCACGGAAACCTTCAGGTGGTCATTGCAGAATCTCAGGAAGTCAGTCAGCCCGGACCGTTCTCCGACGGGGAGACCGTGGTCACGCCGCAGACCGACGTGGGCATCGAGGAGCAGAACAACAGCCTGATGCTCATGGAGGGCGCGACCCTGCAGGAGCTGGTGGACGGTCTGAACGCCATAGGAGCCGCCCCGCGCGACCTGATCTCGATCATCCGCGCGCTCAAGGTCGCCGGCTCCCTGCACGCGGAAGTGGAGGTCATCTAGCATGAACAGCATCGGTAACGACGCAAAGGCAGCAGCGGCCCTCGACAGGCAGGAACTGACACGCTTCAAGATGAAGATGGACGGTCTCAAGGAGCGCCTCGGCGATTCCAAGGGGCGCGACGCACAGCTCAAGGAGGCGTGCAAGGACTTCGAGGCCATATTTATCAGCAAGATATGGAAGGAGATGCGTAACTCGGTCCCCAAGGAAGGCTATCTGCACTCCAAGCAGGAAGAGAAGTATCTCTCCATGTTCGACAAGGATTTCTCGGAGAAGATGGCCGAGGACGGGGGCATCGGTCTTGCCGACATGCTTTACGACCAGCTCTCTACCAAGCTCAAGGAGGCCAGCCGCGATGCCCTGACCGGCAAGGCGGACATTCGGCCTTTGCATGAAGAGAACGAAGGTATTCCCCTGCGCCGCGAACGCAATACCTCCGTGGAAGAGCAGACTGAAGAACTGACGCTGGACGACTGGATCGGCGACGATGCCGAAACCTCCGGTTCGGGAAACTTCCGTGATGGCGACACTGCGGCCTATGCGACGCAGGCTCCCGAACAGGCGGCAGTGGCTCCGCAGGCTCCCGTTACCGAAATGGACGTGAAAGCACAGGTGGAGCAGCTCGCCCGCAGGCTGGAGCGTGAAGCGCAGGGGTAGATTGGCAGGAAACTTGCTTATCTCAAGTAGCCCGGAATTTTCTGCAGGAATGAAAATTCTTACATTACATATACTTGAGTTTGGAGGTTGCGATGGATATCCGCATAATCGAGGAAAATCTTGTCAGGCAGAACAAGGCCATGCTGTTGCTTTCGGCTCTGCTTCAGGAAGAATTTTCCCGGCTTACCGCCCGCAATTCGCAGGGGGTTTCCCAGATAGAGATATCCGTCCAGGAACTGCTTCGCCAGCTGGCCGCCGAGCGGCAGTCCTGTCGCGCGCAGGTGGGGACTCTGGTTCCCGGTGCACAGCGCATTGCCGAGCTTGAGGGGCACCTCGACACGGAGCAGTTCGAGACGCTCAGGGCGCTCGTGGACAAGATGGACGAGGTCGAGCAGGGGTGCGCGGCTCAGGCCAACCAGAATTACACCATGGCCGTTGCGCTGCACGACCAGAGCCGCAAGCTGCTGGAGTTCATGCACGACGAGATCCAGCCCAAGACCAAGAACGCATACACCGCCAGAGGACGGTTCGTTCCTCCTTCCCAGAACGGCAACATTCTTCGCGGGAGGCTCTAGATGTACGGCGCCAATCAGGTTCTGGACATGGGCCGTTGGGCCCTCTTCGCCTCCCAGGTTCAGCTTCAGGTTACCGGCGAGAACATCGCCAACGTGGAGACCGAAGGGTATGCCCGCCGCGAGGTCCGGCTCGAAGAAGGGCCTTCCATCAACTATTCGCCGGGACAGCTCGGCACCGGTGTCAAGGCCAAGGAGGTCTTCAGGCATTTCAACGACATGGTTGAGCGCCTGTATTACGACCAGACCGCGGTTTCCGAGCGTTGGGGGCAGCTCTACGAGCAGCTCAAGGGCGTCGAGGCGCTGTTCAACGAGTCCAACGGCACCGGCGTCAGCGACACGCTTTCCAACTACCTGAACTCCTGGAACGACCTGAGCCAGCACGCCGACAACTACGGCGCGCGGCAGACCGTGGTCAACAACGGCATGACGCTGGCCAGCACGCTTCGCGAAGTGGACAAGTCGCTCACCACCATGCAGCAGCAGGTGGACACCATGATCGACGAACAGGTGACGGACGCCAACAGCCTGATCAACCAGATCGCCCAGCTGAACAAAAACATCAATATTTACGACAACCCCGGCGTCAACAACACCAACTCCATGTATGACGAGCGCAACCGCCTGCTGCGCGACCTCGGGGAGATCATCGACATCAACGTCATCGACTCCGGCGGCGGCAACATGACCGTGACCACAAAGGCCGGCCATACCCTCGTGGACGGTGTGAGCGCGTTTTCGCTGGAATTCAATCCTCCGGGTTCGGAGTACATGCTTTCGCCGGAGACGACCTTCGAGGGCGAAGTGTTTTTCGAGGGAAACGACAACTACGAGTACACTCTTGAGTTTCTGTCCAACGGCGGCGATATTTCCGGCCCCGTGAGCGACGGCGGTGGAGCGGCGCGGTTCCGCGTGTCCCTCGACGGCGGAAACACCTGGCTCAAGGACGAGAACGGCGTACAGAAGGAATTCTTTGCCCGCGATTACGATTCGCGCGTAACGGTCGAAGGCATCGACATCTGGTTCGGCGCCGAGAACAACCCCACAGGCGCGGCCACCGGTGAATTCCGGGCCGGCGACCAGATCGTGGTCAGCCCGCAGCGCAGTCTGTACTGGGTGCAGAACACCTCATCCAAGGTCAACATCACGCCCCAGAGCGGGTTCAACGGGGAGATGAACAACGAACGCGCCACCGGCGGCAAGCTCGGAGCTCTCTTCAGCTTCCGCGACCAGCATGTGGGCAAGTACCTCAAGAAGCTGGACGCGCTCTCCGAAACGCTCATCTGGGAGGTGAACCGTCGCCACAGTCAGGGCGCTGGGCTGGAAAAGTTCAAGACCTTCGACGGCACCTACAGCGTCAGCGACACCAACAAGGCGCTCGGCTCGGACTCTTCGGGACTGGCTTTCGCCACCCGCCTTCAGTCCGGGACGTCCAGAATGTATTTCTACGACACGTCCACCGGCAACATGATCTCCAACGCCGCGCTGGATTTCGACCCCGGCACGCAGGGCGTTCAGGGATTCAATCCCGAACAGCACTCGCTCTCGGACGTTGTGGACGCGTACAACAACAGCTACGGAAACTTCCTGACCGCGTCCGTGGTCAACGACAAGTTGCATGTGGACATGAAGGAAGGATACGAGGCGGCCTTCGGGGCCGACTCTGCGGGACTCAATGCCGCACTGGGCTTGAATACCTTTTTCCAGGGCTCCGAGGCCACGGATATCGAGCTCAACGACAACGTCACGAGTGATCTTGATTTTCTTGCATCGGGCCATGTGAACGGGGCTGGGGAGATGAACCCCGGCGATAACACCACGGCGCTTTCCCTCTACAAGCTCAGGGAAGAAAACGTGCAGGTCTTCACTCCCATGGAGGGGACCACCGAGCAGACCGTGCTGGACTACTACAACGGTCTGGTGGGCAACGTCGGCGCAGACACCAAGACCGCGGAATTCAACTACAGTTACACGGAAACGCTGAGGCAGGACCTCGACGACCGGCAGCAGTCCGTGGCGGGCGTCAACCTCGATGAAGAGATGTCCAACCTCATCAAGTACCAGCACTCCTACACGGCGGCCGCCAAGCTCATCAGCGCGGCGGACCAGATGCTCCAGACGGTGCTTTCGCTCAAGCCCTAGGAGGAGAACATGAGAATATCGCAGCAAATGCTTTTCTCCCGGTACACCGGGAATATGGGCTCCTCGCTCGAGCAGCTCGTGGACGTTAACATCCGTGCCCAGAACATGAAGAAGGTCGTCCGTCCCTCTGACGATCCCACCGGCATGATCCGCATTCTGGATCACCGGGACACGCTGCGTTCACTCGACCAGTACAGCGAGAACATTTCCACCGCCAAGGGCTGGCTCACGTCATCGGACGGGACGCTTCAGCAGGTCAGCACGCTGCTTACCCGCGCCAAGGAACTCGCGCAGCAGGCAGCAAGCGGTCATATGAGCGCCGATAACCGCGAACAGGTCAGCTATGAGCTCCGCAGCCTGTTTGACCAGTTCCTCGGCCTCGCCAACTCCACCTTCGAAGGGCAGAGCCTGTTCTCCGGTCAGAAGACCGAGGGAAAGGCCTTCGAGGAAATCATGTGGATGACCACCAATGATCGCAGCTTCAACGAAACCACCAACTTCACCATCAACGGTAAGTCGGACAGTACCGTGCTGGTGCAGTTTTATCAGAACGGCGCCTCGGGCGGCACGGCGAGCATGAGCGGTTCGCAGGTTCGCTACAGCATTGACGGCGGGGACACGTGGCTCAACGACGGCACGATCACTGGCGGAGCGGGCAACCCCCAGACGCTTCAGCTCCCGCAGAGTGGTACGTCCGTTGAGTTGGACGGCGACCCGACCGTCAATCTTACTGACGAAAACGATTACAACGACTCCGACGGAACATGGCTCTGGCTGCGTCAGTCGGCCCGTTATCTCGGCGACGACAACGACCGCGTGGCGCCCGACGGCACCAGCCGTATCGAAGTGGACACCATGTCCCCCGGCGCGGTGAACGTCGACCCCGTTGCGGCTGGGCGGTTCGACCGGGAAAACGTCATGGTGCGGATCGACAACGATTCCGCAGTGGGGCTCGATGAAGAGATTGAGTACTCATACTCCCTCAACGGCGGCATCACCTGGAACACCGGGAATACCGTTGCGCCGGACACCACCGCGAGCAACGCGGTCCTGAGCATCGAACCCGTGGGAACCCTGACCCTGAACTCCGCCGGTGGCGGCGGTCTCGTCGATCCCGGCACCCAGTTCATGATCAAGCCCCGCACCGCGGACATCGCCCTCGATATTTCCTCCACCGAACAGGTGCGGCTCAACGAAGTGGGCAAGGACGTCTTCGGCGGCATCTATCAGGACCCGGACGTGCAGAATTCCAACGGCGGGACCATCGTCAGGGTCGGCAGCTCCAACGCGTCGCCCGCGTTGACTCTGCTGGACTCCAGCGGCAGACCGGTGAACATGGCCGGGACGCTTCTGGACCCGGAAAGCAAGGAGACCACCTCGAATCTTTTCGAGACCATGGGCAACCTGATCGCCTTCTGTGAGACAAACAACCAGTCGGGCGTTCAGCAGTCCCTTGCGAACCTTGAGAAGACGCACGAGCACATCATGAATTCGCTCGCCAGCGTTGGCGGCCGCGAGAACAGGCTTCAGGTGGCCGAGAGCATCCTCAGCAACCTGAACGTGAACGAGCGCGATCTCCTGAGCAGCATCGAAGACGCCGATGTGGGCGACCTGATGACGGAACTCAAGCAGAAGCAGATGCTCTACGAGAGCGTGCTGCGCACGGCGGCCACGGTAATGAACACGAACCTGACCAAGTTCATCTAAGCTGTGGAAGGCGCTGGACAAAGCCACTTCTGTGGGGTAGTTCGGTAATTCCGGCGGCGAAACGTCGCCATCACGAACCGAAACGGAATTCATGTACCGATGCTGATACTGACCCGGAAACCGGGAGAAAGCCTCCACCTTGGAGACCACATAAAGCTCAAGGTTCTGAGCGTGCAGGGCAAACAGGTCAAACTCGGCCTGGAGGTCCCTGATGACATGACGGTCTATCGGGAAGAGGTATACCTTAAGATCAAAGAGCAGAACCGCATGGCCCTTGAAACGAGCCATGACGATCTGCTCGCGGCGGCTACGATATGGCACGGGAAAGAAAGAAAGAAATAATGACCCGGTTGGGCAAGCGGGTGATAGATCTCGATTCCGTGATCTACTTCCCCCGCGGACTCATCGGCCTTGAGGACAAGCGGGAATACGTCCTGCTGCGGATCGAGGACGACAGCCCGTTCATTCTCCTGCAGAACCTTGAGGACACGTCCCTTGGACTGCTGGTGGTGGATCCGTATTCCTTCCTGACCGACTACAACGTGAAGTTGGAGACGGCGGAAAAGAAGATTCTTCAGATAGAAAACGCCAGACAGGTTGCGGTGATGGTCACGGTCACCATTCCGCACGACAGGCCGGAAGAAACCACTCTCAACCTCTCGGGGCCGATCATCATCAACTCCGAGGCCAAGAGGGGAATGCAGGTGCCTCAGCTCGAGGCGGGGTATCCCACGCAGTATCGCCTGAACGGCTAACTTTCGAAAGCCGCCCCGGCGGTACTACTTGATAAGGTCAAGGTCGTCGCGAATGAGATTCTCGGCGGCCTTTTTGATGTCGGGCTTGTAGGTGCCGTTGCGGACGCGCTCCTTCAGGTCGTCTATCTTCTTCTGGCGCGTGTCGGGGGAGTTCAGCGCTTCCTTGTACGCCGCCCCTCTCAGCTTCGCCTCCGAAGACAGCTGAATGCGGTCCGAGCCGCTTGCCGCCTCCTTGGAAGCGCGTGCGGCGTTGTTCGTCCCCTCGGCCCGTGCGTCCGATCCGTTTACCTTGTTCTTGTTGTAGGGATTCATGTCTCCCACAAGGTTCTTGATCTGCATGGCCTTTACCTCCCGGGAAGTTGGCTAGAGCATGGTCCTGTCGACCCGCTGCAGCGTCAGTTCCCAAAGCCGCCTCATGACCGAGAGTCTCTCGTTGCCGGTCACTTCCTGCGGCACGTTTTTCGTTTCCTTCAAAATCCGAACGTCAGCCCCGTCGAGCGGGTATTCAAAGAGGTACCTTGTTCCGGTCTCGCGTTCAAGCTCGTTGACGATGTCCGTAACGACCGGGTTGTCCGTGTTGCTGACGATCAGGTTTTCGATTATCTCCCTTGCAATCTTTTCGACCAGTTCCCTGCGCCTGGCTTGGCGGGAAATCTCCACCTCGTCCTCGGCGCCGGATGCCTGAAGCGCCCGCCGAAAACGCGCGAGCCGCTTTGCGCTGGTGAGCTGCCTGCCGTATGTGCGCAGCATCCGTTGAACTTTTGCCGGACTGGTCACTTATGCTTCCTCCTGTACAATGATTGTATCGGAGCGCGGAAAAAAAACTTTAGGGTCGCAGGGCGAAAAATGTTCGCCGGGACACTGGACAAAACCGCCTCAGAGCAAGGCAAAGGTTGAATGTTGACCGTAATTTGTCTACCACATGGGACATGACGGCACTGTCCAAAACAATGTGTATTCTCAAGCGCGGCGATGTTCGCGCCGATCGGCTGCGGAAAGAGATCGCCAACCATCTCGAAAAGCGCGGTTGTGCGGTGGATTCCGCCAACTCCGACATGCCCGTGGATCTTTCCGGGTATGACCTCGTGCTCTCCCTCGGCGGCGACGGGACCTTCATCTCGGCCGCTCGAAAGGCTGTCGAGCACGGCGTTCCTGTGCTCGGGGTCAACCTCGGAAAGGTCGGCTTCCTCGTGGGCGTGGATCCCGACTGCTGGATGGAGGTGCTCGACACCCTCATCAGCGACGAACTGCCCACGCTGAAAACGCTCGCGCTTCAATATGAGATAATTCGCAATGGCGAGTCTGTCCACAAGGGACTGGCCTCGAATGATCTCGTTGTGAGTCGTGGCGAACTGGCCCGGCTGGTTCGCCTGAAGGTCTCCTTCGAGGGAGGGCGCACCGGGCTTCGCGCTGACGGACTCATCGTGACCACGCCCAACGGGTCGTCGGCTTACGGCGTCTCCGCCGGCGGGCCTCTGATTCACCCCGGCGTCCCGGCCTACGGCATCATCCCTGTCTGTCCGTTCCTCGGATCGTTCCGGCCGACGATTTTGCCTAAAGAAACCGTCACCGAGATTGTGGTGGAGGACTGCAACGGTCCGGTGAACATCACCGAGGACGGCCAGCGGCTTTTTCATCTCGCGGATGGTGACATGGTGCGCGTCTCGCGTTCGGAAAACGATCTTGTCATGGTGGACGTCGGCGGGTGCTATCTCGACCGGCTCTCGCGCAAAGGCTTCATGACGGAGGGATGACATGCGGCTGAATTCATTCGACTCGGTTCTTGACATCACCTACGGCATGGACGCCATGCTCGACGGCCTGCTGCTGCATTTCATGACCGAGAACAACCTCGAGTATACCATCGACCCGGCCAAGAACGCCACGCGCGAGCAGGTTCGCTTCATGGTGGCGCTTGGCGACCACGAACTCTATGCCCCGTGCTCCGACTGGATGTTCCTGCAGCTGCTGAAGCCGGGACTGCCTCCGGAGCTGAAGCACGAGTACCTCCAGCAGTGGCGAGGGTTCATCCGGCTTGCCCGCACCTATTGCACGGACCGGTACATCAGGAAACGCCTCATCGCTCTGGCCCGACACAAGTTCCGCATGGCCATGGCGTCGCCCATCATGATTCCTTCACGCCTGATGAAGCGGTTCAACACTATTTTCATGAGCCAGAGCGGCGTGGACGATCCCTATGCCGACATGCGCCGCGAGCTTAACGCCAGAGCTTCGGATATCGTGGAAGGGGAATCGTTCGACAGACTCATCAACGTATGCGCGGAGATGGATTCGGGCTGTCGGCGCATCGACGAAATTCGCTACCGCATCGACATGCTCGAGATCGAGCGGCTCATGCGCCTTTCCTCCTCCACGGACTTCTGGAAGCCCGAAGAGTTTACCTCCCAAATGCTCGAGGAGTGTGATCTTGAGCAGGAGAACGGCGTCGAGGAAGGCTTTCGCAAGGTCGCTTCGGCGGTCGCCTCGCGTAGCGCCGACCCGCTTCGCATCCTGTTCATGCCCAAGCGCAGCGGCGGCCTGATTCTGGACATTCAGCTCATTCGCGCCTTGCTCAGGATGGGCCACAAGGTGGTGCTGGCGCTCAAGGAGGGATTCTTCTTCGACAGCCCGACCTACTGGGACGCAGAGAGTGACCCCGTACTCGCCAAGCATCTGTCCGATGCGTTCTTCGTGAGCAACGACAAGCTGACCAAGAACGAACTGCTGGACCTCATGCGCAGACACAATTTCATCGTCATATCCGACGGCAACCGCGAGCGTTTCAACCCCTATCGCTGCAACGTCTCCTTTGCCCGCGCGTGGAAGGAGTGCGACCTGATCTTCGCCAAGGGCGAGGGCAAGTATCGCCGCATGATTCAGACCAGCCACGAGTTCACACGCGACATCGTCTCCTACTTTCGGGACGACAAGGGCAAGTTTCACCTGTACTTCAAGCCCAAGGCCGAAGGCGCGCACAAGTTCAGCGAGGCCTACATCACCGGCAAGGCCAACGAGATCATTGCGGAAATGCGACAGGCCAAGGCTGAAGGCCGCACGGTAATGTTCTATTCCGGGGTCATCGGAAGCGTTCCGGGGCAGGTGGCCACGGCCATCAAGGTCATGACCACCTTCGTGGAATACCTGCGCGAGCAGTTGGACAAGGTCTACATCATCAACCCGGCCGAGCATTTCGAGGAAGGCATGGATGCGGATGACCTCATGTACATGTGGGAGCGCGTCCAGCGAAGCGGCTATATCGACGTCTGGCGTTTCCAGACTCATTCGGATATAGAGAAGAGCTTCGAGCTGATGGGCGAAAAGGTTCCGCCCGTGTGGACCGGCAAGGACAGTACATACTCCACCGGCTGCACCAAGGAAATGCACATCGCCCTCGACATGCAGAAGCTGCACCGCGAGCTGCAGATAATCGGCCCCAGCCCGGAGAAGTTCTTCCGGCGCAGGGAATACGGCGTGGGCAAGTTCTGCGACGTTGCCATAGACACCTGTGAATGATCGGAAAATGAACACGGCGAAAAAGTCCGCGATTTCATCCGGCGGAAGATTGTGGCCGCTCAGGGTGGTCCTCTTCGTGCTGATTCTGGCGCTCGGCGGCTGTTTTGCCTTCAGGGAACCGTTGCCCCTGCCCGACGAGCAGAATTATCCAAGACGCTCCACGGGATTTCCGCCGCCCAAGTGCGAAGTGGAAAGCCCGGCCAGTCAGGATTTCGTGCCGCTTGACGGCAGGGAGCCGATCCTCAAGAGCGCGCGCCTTGACTTGCGTAGTCAGGGCCTCGACTCCTGGGCGCGGCTGGAGAATCCGCTTCGCATGAGCCTTGAATATGTGCGCAACATGCCGCAGAGCGACGTGGCGCTTCGCAAGCACGGCATGAGCCTGACGTGGGGGCAGGTGCGGCACAGCATCGAGGAGCTTCTCGCTATCCTGCCGCGTCTGGACAGGGAGCCCGAGCTGTTGGGCGAGCGTTTCGTCTGGTACGGCGTGCGCCCCGATCCCACCATGACCGGATATTTTACGCCGGAGATCGAGGCCAGCCTCAAACGGCACGGCCCGTACCAGTATCCCATCTACGGCGTACCCGAGGATTTGCACTGGGGACTGAACAAGGATGGGCGGCCTGTATACTACCGCTTGAAGAACGGCAGGGCGGTACGCTACTATACGCGCCGGGACATCGACATGGAGGGCGCCCTCTCCGGCCGGGGGCTTGAGATAGCCTGGGCCAGAAATCCCGTGGATATCTTCTATCTTCAGGTGGAAGGGTGCGGGCGGCTGCGCCTGCCTGACGGTTCGGTCAGGAATGTGTTGTACGGGGCCAAGAACGGGCTGCGCTTCAAGAGCCTTGGCCGTATCCTGTATGATCACGGCCGGCTGCCGCGTCACAAGTTGTCCAAGGGACACGTCAAGGCTTTTTTCCGGAAGCATCCCAAGAACATGTACCGGTTCATGGCCAAGAATCCCAGCTATGTGTTTTTCCGGCTTGCCGACGCTCCGCCCGAAGGGGCCATGGGCAAGCCGTTGACGCCGATGGTTTCGCTCGCTACAGACCGGAACCTGCTGCCGCTTGGCAGCGTATTGGCCTTCGAGACCGAGATTCCGGACCTCAAACCCGGAAAACTTCGTCCGGAAGGTCGCCGCAAGGTCTACGGCATAGGCCTTGCGCAGGACACGGGCAGCGCCATCCGCGGCTCGCGTGTCGACTACTACATCGGAGAAGGGAACCGCGTCGAAGCCGTCGCAAACCGGATCAAGACGCGGGCCAACATTTATCTTCTTGTGAGCAAGGAAGCATTGAACAATGGCTGAAGTGACTTTCGACCAGATAAAGAACTGCATTCAGGACTGTATCGATCATCAGATGCGCTCCGTTACCGATTGGCATTTCGGCGAGCCGGTCTATGACGACCCCAAGGCCGCGCCGGAACTGCTTGGACTTGAAGGACTTCGCGAACTCGCGGCGCGCCAGCACTGGGCGAACTTCCAGCTCTGGCATGTGGAGGACCGCGCCCGTCGCAAGGATGTGGACGCGACGGTCATCGCCGACTGCAAGTACGCCATCGACAAACTGAACCAGCTCCGTAACGATCTCATCGAGCGGGTGGACAACTGCCTCGTGCAGATGATCATGCCCATCCTGCCCGAGGGCGGCGAGGAGCGGTACAACACCGAAACCCTCGGCATGGCTCTCGACCGCCTCTCCATCCTCGCGCTCAAGCATTTCCACATGGAAGAGCAGACGCAGCGCAAGGACGTTGACTCGGACCATGTGGACAGCTGCACCGGCAAATGCGCCGTGATTCGCTTGCAGCACAAGGACCTGAGCCGGTCCATGATGGAGCTGGTGGACGACTACGCCAACGGCCTCAAGCGCCCCAAGGTCTATTTCCAGTTCAAGATGTACAACGACCCGAACCTGAATCCAGAACTCTACGAAAACAAAGGGTAGGGGAGCGGCCAAATGCCCGCATACGAATCCGTTATCGGTCTCGAAGTCCACGCGCAGCTCAACACCGAATCCAAGCTGTTCTGCGCCTGTTCAACCAAGTTCGGCAACGAACCCAACGACAACGTCTGTCCGGTCTGCTCCGGCATGCCCGGCGTGCTGCCCGTGCTCAACGCCAAAGCCGTTGAATATGCGGCAAAGCTCGGTCTCGCCACCGGCTGCACCGTGCAGAACAAGTCCGTGTTCGAGCGCAAGAACTACTTTTATCCCGATCTGCCAAAGGGCTACCAGATTTCCCAGCTTCAGCAGTCCATCTGCACGGCGGGCAAGCTGAGCGTCGAAGTGGACGGCAGGAAGCGCGACGTGCGCATCAACCGCATCCAGATCGAGGAAGACGCGGGCAAGAACATTCACTCCGCGGCCGAGAACGCCAGCTTCGTGGACCTGAACCGCACTTCGGTTCCGCTTCTCGAAATCGTTTCCGAGCCGGATCTGCGCAGCGCGGAAGAGGCCGTGGCCTACCTCAAGGCGCTGCGCTCCATTCTGCTGTATCTGGGCATCTCGGACGGCAACATGGAAGAGGGCAGTTTCCGCTGCGACGCCAACGTGTCCATCCGCGAGGAGGGCTCGGAGGAGTACGGTACCCGCTGTGAGCTCAAGAACCTGAACTCCTTCCGCTTCGTGCAGAAAGCCATCGAGTACGAGATCGACCGCCAGATCGACCTCATCGAGGACGGCGAGGAAGTGGATCAGGAGACGCGGCTCTACAATCCCGAAAAGAACGCCACGTTCACCATGCGCGGCAAGGAAGAGGCGCACGATTATCGCTACTTCCCGGACCCGGACCTCGTGCCGGTGCTCATCGAGGACGAGACCATCGCCGCGTGGCAGTCCGAGCTGCCTGAGCTTCCCTCCGAAAAGCTGGAGCGCTTCCTTGAGGATTTCAAGCTGCCCGTGGACGAGGCCGAACTGCTTAGCGGCGAACTTGCGGTCGCCGAGTTCTTCGAGGCATCGGTGGAAGCCTACAAGGGCGATACGCCCCGCAAGGTCGCAAACTGGATCATCGGCGATCTGCTGCCGTATCTCAACGACAACGCCATGTCTTTGAGCGACTGCAAGCTGACGCCCGAATCGCTGGCCGGGCTTGTGGAGCTACTCGACAAGGGCGATATTTCCCAGAAGATCGGCCGCAAGATATTCCCCGAACTCTGCGAGACCGGGGCCGACCCCGAAAAGCTCGTCAAGGACAAGGGGCTGGTTCAGGTCTCGGACACGAGCGCGCTGGAAGGCGTTGTGGACGAGGTCATTCAGGAGAACCCGGATGAGGCCGAGGCGTATCGCGGCGGCAAGAAAAAGCTCATGAGCTTCTTCATGGGTCAGATCATGCGTAAGACAAAGGGGCAGGCCAACCCCGGAGTGGTCACCGAGTTGTTGCAGAAAAAACTCGGCTGATCCGTCCCTGCCAGATGAAGAAAAAGCCCCTCCCGGAGTTGCCGGGAGGGGCTTTTTTATCAGGCGGTTAGTTGGTGGGGTATCCCGCGCGGTTCCATGCGATCATGCCGCCCGCAAGGCCCCGGACATCCTTGAATCCGTTGTTCTGCATGTAGGAGGCTGCGATGTTCGAGCGGTAGCCGGAGCCGCAATAGACAACCACCGGCGAGTCGTTTGCAACCTCAAGGTTGCCGTCGAGCATCTCGACGAGCGGGATATGCACCGCTCCCGGAATCTTGCCTGCCTCCAATTCAGCATCGGTGCGGACGTCCACGATCTTGACGCCTTTACCGAGAAGGTCTTTCAGGTCGTCCACCGAGAGTTGCGAGAGTCGTTCCACGGGGCGTCCGGAATATACCCACGCGTTCAGGCCGCCGTGAAGCCAGCCGAATATCCTGTCATAGCCGATGCGGTGCAGTTCTGTGACCATGCGGTCATATTCGTCCTTGCTGTTCACCACAAGCAGCAGGTCCTTTTCAGGGGACACCACCATGCCCACCCAGTTGGCGAGCTGCGGCTCGAAGCCGATGTTCACCGAGCCGGGAATGTGAAACCCGCTGAAGGCAGCCGAGTCGCGTACGTCGATGATGACCGTGTCATCGTCCACAGCCGCTTCGAACTGGTCGGGTTCCATGGCTTTGTCCATGGGACAACTCTCCAGCAGCGGAGCCCCTTCGGCGTTGGTGGAGATTATGTGCGTGAAGCTCTTGGGGCGGGCCGGGAACTCCTTGGTCATCTCGGTGCGGAACGCCGGATAGCTGTCGAACTGCAACATGGGGTTGTGACGTCGCTCGTACCCCAGCGTGGAAGACTGCTTGGAGCTCATTCCTCGCCCGCAGAGCGAACCTGAGCCGTGCGCCGGGAAGACCTCCACGTAATCCGGATATTCGCCGAGCTTCACCCTGAGGCTGTCCCAGAGGTTGGCGACCTGCTCGTCGAGCTTGGCTTCGCCCACGAGGTCCGGACGACCGATGTCGCCCACGAACAGGAGGTCCCCGGTGAGCACCATCCACGGCTCCCGACTCCGCGTCGTATCGGCCAGCAGGATGGACAGGGCGTCGGGCGTATGCCCCGGCGTGTGCAGGAACCTGAGGTGCGCGCTTCCGACGCTCATTTCGTCACCTTCGGTAACTTTGTTGAACGGGAAGTTGACCGGCGAGGTCTCGAACATCATCAGTTCACAGCCGGTCAGGGCGCGAAGCTCCTGATTGCCGCTGACGTGGTCCGCATGGACATGCGTGTCAATGACGTGGGTAATGCGCATGCCTTCCTCACGCGAGATGTCCAGATAGTCCTGCACGTCACGCTTGGGGTCGACGACGACCATCTGTTTGGCGGCAGGGCACCCGATGACGTAGGAAAAACAGCCCAGACCGGGCGTGACGATTTGCTTGAAGTACATATTCCGTTCTCCGGGTTGGAAGGTTGAAACGAGAATTCTTCTCATAATACCTTTCGTTCGTAGGTGAATCAACCCGGGGGCGAAAAAAAGCCCGCCTCCGAAGAGGCGGGCTTTGAATTGCTCAGTTTTCCAGTATTCGCGCGGCTCTGTCCTTGAAGCTCCCGGAGAGCCGTTGCAGACAGTCGGCGGCGGTGTTCATGAATTCCTGCGTGTTGTCGCTTTCCAGCGTACGTCTGTAGCTCCACATGGCGATGTAGAAAAGTTCTTCCGAGTCGCACTCTGGGCACTCGTCGCGAAGTTCTTCAAGGGCTATCTTGCGGATGCGTTGCCGCTCCTTGATGGCTCCCTTGAGGCGGCTCCCGGCTGCGGACACTTCGCCGGAGTCCGTGTCGTAATCCGCCATGGCCGTGCGGAACGCGGCGTTGGCGCGCTCCGCGGCGCGGGCAGCGCGGATGTAACGCTCCACGCTTTGGGCTACAGAGGGTTCGGCTGCCGCGCGTACGGCGCGTCCGGTCATCCCGAAAGCGTCGGCGTAGACGAGGAACAGATCGGACGTCTCTGCATCCGAGAGCATGTACGGCGTTCCGTCCGCTTTTTTGAGAGTTGCGCTGTTCGCCGTCTCTTCAACCTTGTCCACGAAAACCGGCTGGTAGTCTTCGAAGATGCTCTCGGTGACCCCTGGGGCGAGCAGATAGCTCAGGACCGCGTCACGGGCCATGTTGATATTGCTCGTGTCGGTATCGAAGCCTTTGAGCGAGCGGCCGAAGCGCATGTTCAGCTTTCGGAATCCGAGAGTGGTCTCGGGTTTGCCGGATTCACTCAAGCGCGCGGGGACGAACCCTTCTACAAGGGTTTCCGCCATGGCGTCGAGGAAGAGCACGGTCACCATGTCGTCTTCCTGAACCACGCGCGGCGGCTGGACCTTTTCCGAGGATTGCGCGACCCCGGCTTCAGCCTCGGCGGGTTGCTCCTGCGCCGCATCTTCGGTGACGGTCTTCACCGTGGCATTGGCGCTGCCGTAGTCGGGAAGCGGTTGCTTCTGGCCTTCTGCGGTCCATGCCGGGGCTTCTGGCGGTTCACCGACATTGCCGCGGGTTTCGTCCTTGCCCTGATCTCCCGGGCGGAGAAGAAAAACGGCGGCGGCCACGAGGATGAGGGCCCCGCAGGCGAGTGCTATTCCGGTGATGCGTCCTTTCATGCCTTAGACTCCTTGAGGTCCGGGTTGGCTTTCCAGGTGAACTCGTTTTCCGCCGTTGCCGACCGGCAGATTTCGCCGCTCTCGCGCATTTCGGACCAGTAGATGGTCCCCTTGACGGCCTGCTCCGTCATGCGCCTGGAGCGAGAATAGAACTCCAGCAGGTTCACCATGTCGTCCAGTTCGATTTCGCCGGCGGCTCCGGCCTTGAGCAGCGACTGCTTCAGTTCGTGATAAACGTTGAGCAGATCGTCCAGCATCAGGTGGATATGGTCGAACTCCGGTGCGCACGGTGTATGGGCCGTATTGAGCACGCATTTGACCGTGTCCCGATACTTCGCGTCCCATTCGGTTACCGATTCGGGCAGCGAGTGGTCCAGCGTGGGGTGCTCTCTGGCGTTCATCTCCATGACTTCTAAAACAACGGTGTAATACTGCAACACTCGGAGCGCTTTAGGCAAGTTCTCGGATATCTGTTCCGGAAGCGCCATTCCCTGCAGGTCCGAGCAGAAGCGCCTGCAGGAACTGATGAGGTTCTCGAGGGACGCCTTGTCGCGCTGCATGTCGCCGTGGCGAAAGTTGGAGGCCATGGCTTTCTGGGCCATGAGGCGGATGTTTTCGCCGAGCCTCCCCACTTCCATGAAGAGGGCGTCAACCGCCAGAGACGGGGCGCGCAGGACGTTGCGGTCGAGGTATCGCGGCTTGGCCAGTTCGGGAAGTTTCGTGGCGATGCGTTTGTCCAGCAGGGAAACGAGCCGGTCCGTGAGGGGCAGGAACAGCAGCGCTCCAAGAATATTGAATATTGTGTGGAACAGGGCGAGGGTCACGGCCGGATCGCTCCCTCCGCCGGCGGCCCTCGCCATGGCCAGCAGCGGAGCCAGGAGCAGGAGAGCGATGAGCCCGGTCATGGCGTTGAAGAGAATATGACCGAAGGCTACTTTCTTGGCGTTGTTGGTAGCTCCGATGACAGAGAGCGCGGCCGTTGAGGTCGTGCCGATATTGGTGCCGATGACAGCCGCTGCGGCGTCTGCAAGGGGGACGATGCCTGAAATGGTCGCCGTGAGGACCACGGCCATGGCCGCGCTGGAGCTCTGCATGAGAAGCGTCAGGATGAACCCGATGCCCAGAAAGACCGGCAGTGCCAGCGGGCCGGTGTCGAAGGAGGAAAAGTCGATGTTGGGAGCCAGTACGGTGAATCCTTCCTGCAACACCTGAATGCCGAGAAAAAACAGCCCGAACCCCGCGCAGGCTCGCCCGATGGAGGCACGCTTGGAGTTGCCGCCCGAGAGCATCATCAGGGCGCCGAGGCCGATCAGGGGCAGGGCGAGCGCCTTGACCTTTACGTTGACGCCGACCGCGGCCACGATCCAGCCGGTCATGGTGGTGCCGACATTGCTGCCGTAGATGACCCCCATGGACTGCCGCATGGAGATGAGTCCGGCGTTGACGAATCCAATGACGGCGACGGTCACGGCACTGGAAGACTGAACTATGGCGGTGATAATGACGCCGGAACCAAGGCCGCGCAACGGGGTCCTTGTCCATTGTCCGAGGATGTTTCTGAGGGCGGTTCCTGCCGCGCTTCGCAGCCCCTTCGTCATCATCGACATGCCGATGAGAAAGAGACCCAGGCCGCCCAGTAGGCCGGAGAGAATTTCGATCATGATACTGCGTGATCCTCCTGATGGGGTACCCTATCCAAATCACGCGATAAATCAAGATCGGCGCCAGACTAGGCTAATGATGGCGCTTGGTCTCCTCGTCCTTCATGGCGTCGAAGTCGATATCTATGCGCGAAGAGGAGTTCCCCGAATTGTCGCGCCCCATGAAGATGGCGGCGACGATGACCGCGAAGGCCGCGGCGCCGATGACAAGGTGAGTGGTGGTTATGGCTTGCATGGCATTGATGTTGTTGGAGGGTACGAAAAAGGCTCCGATCCTTGAGGATCGGAGCCTTGATGCTTTCTGGCTCCCCAGCACGGACTTGAACCGCGAACGCAGTGGTTAACAGCCACTTGCTCTGCCGATTGAGCTACTGGGGAACAATCGGTGCGCCGTCAGCGCGAGAAAGGGATTTATGAGAATCCGGCGTACTCGTCAAGACTTTTTTTCAAAAAACTTTCTTCTGGAACTTTTTCCGGATTCCGAGCATGTCTATAAAACCTTGCAGGGGGAAAATATCTAATGTATTAGGGCCAGCCCTCGACGATTTCCGGGAAAGCCCCGGCGTCCGCACTGTCCGACAGAGCCGAAAGGGCGCATTTTCTTGACTGTTAAGGGAATATGGCTTAGGGATTCAACGGCTCTTGTTTTTTTCTAGACTTTTGGACCGCAAGGAACTCAGCTTTGTCAAACGCCACGAATAAAAAGAAAAAGCCCATCAAGCTGGCTACCAAATCCGAACACGTCCAGCGCTTCATGCCCATGCTTGAGGCTCTCGACGCGAAGGATGAGCTCAACTCCGTCGTGAAGAACCGGGTTGAGAAGGCCTGCGCGCTGCTCGACGAAGGGGTGGACGTCTATCCCAATGATTTTCGCCGCGACACCGGAATAGCGACTCTCCTTGAGAAATACGGCGAAACCGGCGGCGAGGATCTGGAGAAACTTGATGAGGAGTTTTCTGTCGCGGGACGCGTCGTGGCATGGCGTTCCTTCGGCAAGGCGACTTTTTTTCAGGTTCAGGACGGCATGGGCCGCATTCAGGCCTTCGGGTCCAGGGAAGTGCTCGGCGTCGAACCCTACAAGCTGTTCAAGAAAACGGATGTGGGGGACATCGTCGGAATCAAGGGCAAGCTCTTTCGCACCAAGACGGACGAGCTGACCATTCAGGTGGACTCATTTGAACTGCTGACCAAATCCCTGCGCCCGCTCCCGGAGAAATATCACGGCCTCAAGGATGTTGAGCTGCGCTACCGCCGCCGGTACGTGGACCTCATCGTCACCCCGCGCACTAAGGAAATCTTCCGGGCGCGCACCGCCATCGTGCGCGAGATGCGCAACTTCCTCGACGATCGCGGCTTCATGGAAGTGGAGACGCCCATGATGCAGCCTATCCCGGGCGGTGCCACCGCAAAGCCGTTCGAAACGCACCACAACGCACTGGATATGAAACTCTACATGCGCATTGCGCCCGAGCTGTATCTCAAGCGTCTGCTTGTGGGCGGATTCGAGCGGGTCTACGAGATCAACCGGAACTTCCGCAACGAGGGCATCTCCACCCAGCACAATCCCGAGTTCACCATGCTCGAGTTCTACTGGGCCTATGCCAACGTCTACGACCTCATGGACCTCACCGAGGAAATGATCTCCCGCATCGCCGAGCGTGTCTGCGGGAATACGGTCATTTCTTATCAGGGGCAGGAGGTCGACCTCACTCCGGGCAAGTGGATTCGCATGACGTTCCACGAGTCTCTCGAAAAAGTCGGCGGCGTGGCTCCGGAAGTCTACACCGATTACGAGAAATGCAAGGAGCTGGTCAAAAAGGGCGGCGAAAAGGTCGTTGAAGGTGAGAAGCTGGGCAAGCTGCAGGCCAAGCTGTTCGACCTGCGCGTCGAGCCCAAGCTCGTTCAGCCGCACTTCATCTACCATTACCCCACGGATATTTCCCCGCTCTCCCGGCGCAACGACGAGAACCCGGAGATCACGGACCGCTTCGAGCTGTTCATGGTGGGCCGGGAGATGGCAAACGCCTTCTCCGAGCTGAATGATCCGGTCGACCAGCGCTGCCGCTTCGAGGAACAGGTCAAGGAAAAGGACGCCGGAGACGAGGAAGCGCATCACATGGATGAGGATTATGTGCGGGCTCTGGAATACGGCATGCCCCCCGCAGCCGGGCAGGGCGTGGGCATCGACCGGCTGGTCATGCTGCTGACCGACAGCGCATCCATCCGCGAGGTCATCCTGTTCCCTCTGCTCAAACCCGAGCACGCATAGTCAGGAAGCCGGAGCTGCATGAGATTCGAAACCTTCATCGCCCTGCGCTACCTCTCGGCGCTCAGGAGGCAGTCGTTCATTACGCTGATCTCTCTGTTCGCCGTGTTCGGCGTCGCGCTCGGCGTGGGCTCGCTCATAGTCGTCATCGGGGTGATGAACGGATTCTCCTCTGACTTGCAGGACAAGATCCTCGGCGTGAACGCCCATATCCTTGTTTCTTCCGCTCGCGGCGGTATTCAGGATTATCAGACCCTTGCGGACCGGGCTTCCGAAGTGGAAGGTGTCACCGGGGTCAGCCCGTTCGTCTACTCCGAAGTGATGCTCTCCAACCGCAACGGAGTGAAGGGAGTTGTTCTGCGCGGCATCGACCCAGAGTCTTCAGGTGGAGTTATCAGCCTCGACACGGATCTTGTTGCAGGGTCCATGGACAATCTCGAAATGGAGAACGAGCTGCCGGGCATCATCGTCGGCTACCAGATGGCCCGTCGACTCGGCCTCGACGTGGGCGGCGCCGTCAACATGCTTTCCCCTTCGGGGCGTTCCGGTGCCGCGGGCTTTCAGCCCAAGGTCAAACGGTTTCGGGTTGCGGGGATCTTCAAGACAGGGATGTTCGAATACGATTCCTCCCTCGGCTACATGACCATCGACGCGGCCCGCGATCTGCTGGGATACAAGAGCGACATAGTTTCCGGCCTTGAAATCAGCGTGGACAACGTGGATAAGGCTCCCCGGATTGCCGAGAAGATCGATCAGTCCATCGGCTCGTTCGGCCTGCTCGTGCGCAACTGGCAGGAAATGAATGCCAATCTTTTCGCTGCACTGAAGCTGGAGAAAACCGCAATGTTCATCATCCTTGTGATGATCGTTCTGGTGGGCTCCTTCAGCATCGTCAACACGCTGGTCATGCTGGTCATGCAGAAGACGCGGGACATCGCCGTGCTCATGTCCATGGGGGCGGAAGCTGCCGGGATACGAAGGATATTCATGATGCAGGGAACGCTCATCGGCTTCATCGGCACTGCGCTGGGTTTTGCGCTCGGAGTCCCGGTGAGTCTGCTGCTCAAAAAGTACCAGTTCATCAAGCTGCCCAGCAACGTTTACCCGGTGGACTACCTCCCGGTCCGACTGGAGGCGCTGGACCTGACCGTCATCGGCGTTTCCGCCATGCTTCTCTGTTTTCTGTCCACCATTTATCCGGCCCGACGCGCCGCATCCCTGAATCCCAGCGAGGCGCTTCGCTATGAGTAGCGCACAGGTTTACCGCCTCGAGGGCGTAAGCAAGGAGTTCGAGGGGCCGGCGGGGAACGTGCATGTCCTGAAGAACATAGATTTGACCGTGGAAGCCGGCGAGTGCGTGGCCGTTGTCGGCGCTTCCGGCTCCGGCAAGACTTCGTTGCTGCACATCATGGGCACGCTCGATGACGCCACCGGCGGCGTGGTTCGTTTCAACGGCGAAGATATCACGGGCATGGATGACAGACGCCGTGCCAGATTCAGAAATTTCGAGATCGGTTTCATTTTTCAGTTTCATCACCTGCTGCCCGAGTTTTCCACGCTGGAAAACGTGGCCATGCCCGGCATCATCGCCGGGGAGCCGCGGGCCAAATGTCTCGAACTTGCGGATGCCGCCCTCAGTGATGTCGGCCTCGAGCACCGCAAGGGTCACAGGGTGACGACTCTTTCCGGGGGAGAGCGGCAGAGGGCCGCAATCGCCCGTGCCATATTGATGCGCCCCAAGGTCGTGCTCGCGGATGAGCCTACCGGAAGTCTGGACGAAGAGTCCGGTACAATGGTAGGGGAGTTGTTGGTCTCGTTGGCCAGGGACCATGGAACCACGCTCGTCGTGGTGACACACAATCGCGATCTGGCCGGACTGATGCAAAAGCGTCATGAACTGCGTTCCGGAGAACTCTATGCCTGCTAAGCCTGCGCGTTCTTATTTTATTTGTATTCTTGGAATTCTCTTGCTGCTGCTTTCTGCGGTTTCCGCTTTTGCGCAGGAACCTCAGGGCGTTCAGGAGGACATTTCGGTTGCCGTCATGCCCTTCAGCATCAACGCCAGTGAAGATCTGCAATATCTTGAGGAGAGCTTTCCCGAGCTGCTGGGAGAACGTCTGCGGGAAGCCGGTTTTCAGGTTCCCGAGCAGGACCGCGTCCGCAACCTTCTCGCCGAGAATCCAGGCCTGGAAGGTGTGGATGGCGCTCGTGAACTGGCTCTTCTTGCCGGTACAGGATTCGCCGTCTACGGCGACTTTTCCCAGTTCGGCGAAACTTTCGTCATAGACGCCAAGGTGATCGACGCGTTCGGCGACAAGAAGCCGGTCTCCATTCAGGTTCAGAAAAGCGGGGTGCTCAATCTTCTGCCTGCCGTCGACGAGCTCGTGAACCGCATGCGCTCCAGCCTGCTGCGGCAGGACGTGGTTGCGGAAATCGAGGTGCGCGGAAACAAGATTCTGGACAAGGAAGTCGTGCTCATGCGCCTTCCCATCCGCGAAGGGGACATCCTGACCGCATCCGTGGTCAACAAGTCCCTCAAGAGCATTTACGATCTCGGTTATTTTGATGACGTCAAGGTAATCCTCGACGACCTGCCGGAGGGAAAGAAAGTCATCTTCCAGGTGCGTGAGAAGCCCCGCGTCGACAGTATTGCGGTGCGCGGAGACGACGACATGACCGAGGAGATCCTCGAAGCCGTGGTCACCAAGAAGGGCGCGGTGGTCAACCCCAAGGTTCTGGCTCAGGACATGAAGACCATCCGCGACATGTATCGCAAGGAAGGCTATTACAAGGCCAAGATCACTCATGAGCTGCAGGGCGGCGACGAGGGTCTTGCCCGGCTGACTTTCGTAATTGATCCCGGTCCGGAGCTGTATGTCGAGGAAATCGTCATCGACGGCGCCAAGCAGGTTGACCCGGATGACGTGAAGGATGTGCTCGTTCTTCAGGAGCGCGGCCTTCTTTCCCTGTTTACCAATTCCGGCGTTCTTCGCGAAGACATGCTGGAGCGCGATGCCGCCGCCATAATGGCTTTTTACAGCAACCACGGGTTCCTGCAGGCCAAGGTCGGCAAGCCGGACATCGAGGTGATGGATGACGGACTGCGCATCGTCTACCGCGTATGGGAAGGTCCGAGGTTCAAGATGGGCGAGACCCGCTTCAAGGGCGATCTCATTGACACGCCCGAGAAACTCAAGACCATCGTGGGGGTGGACGACCTTGCCGCTGAGGAGGAATGGTTCAACCGTTCGCTGATCCGCGAAGACATCCAGAAGCTCACCGACTATTACAATAACTATGGCTACGCCCACGCGGACGTGGAAGTTCACCTCGAAGACTTCCCCGACGCTGGACTGGTCAACGTTGAGTACACCGTGGTCAAGCACCAGAGGGTGCATGTGCGCCGCGTCCTGATCGAAGGAAACACCACCACCCGTGACAACGTCATCCTGCGTGAGATGCGTCTCGCCGACGGAGACATGTACAGCGGAAAGAAGATCAACCGTTCCACGCAGCGGCTGAACAACCTCGGATATTTCGAGACTGTTGATGTTTCCCCCGTGCCAACCGGGAACCCCGATGAGATGGACCTGCTCGTAAAGGTCAAGGATGCTCCCACCGGGAATATCGGTGGCGGTATCGGCTACTCTTCGTATGACGGTGTCTTCCTCGCAGGCAAGATTTCCGAGAGAAACCTCTTCGGAAAGGGCTACCAGCTGAGTTTCTCCGGCTCCTTTGGCGCAAGGAACACCGCGTATAACCTGAAGTTCGTCAATCCCTATCTGTATGATACGGATGTGGGGATGTCGATAAACGCTCACCGGAACACGACCGACAAGGATGAGTACAAGATCGATTCCACGGGTGCCGGGCTGGCCTTCTTCTACCCGATAGGCGAGTATACCAACCTCAACTGGAAGTATAATGCCGCGTATTACGACATTTACGATCTTTCTGACGACGCGTCCGATGACACGAAAGACGATGAAGGTTCGCACCTTGTCAGCTCTTTTACCGGGACGTTCAACAGATCCACGGTCAACTCCCGCCGTTTCCCTTCCGACGGTTCCAAGCTAACCGCTTCCGTTACTGTCGGTGGCGGTCCGCTCGCCGGAACGGACCACTTCATCAAGGAACAGGGAACGTACGAGTATTACACCGAGCTTTATGAAGACCTGGTGTTTCACGGAAAGGGAAAGATCGGCTTTCTGCATGACAACATCCTGAATGATGACGACCTGCCGACCAACCAGCGCTTCAAGCTTGGAGGCATGGGCAGCGTGCGCGGGTATTCCAACTACAAGATCACTGCGCTTGAGGATAATGGCGACACCATTGGCGGTAACAAGGAACTGTTTACCAACCTCGAGCTGCTGTATCTGTTGAGCGAGGAATACGGCATTCAACTCGTAAGTTTTCTCGACGCCGGTAACGTCTGGAAAGAGGGCGAGATGTTCTTTGAGCAAGTCGAACGGATCGAAGAGGCTCCGTCTCTCGGGCTGTACAAGAGTGTCGGTGTCGGATTCCGCTGGCTGTCTCCCATGGGACCGATTCGGGTTGAATTCGGTCACGGCCTTGATGAGTTGCACGATAGTGGCAACAACAAGGTCGAATTTATGATGGGTCAGAATTTCTAAAACAAAACCAAGGATTCAAGGAGTATACCACCATGAAAAAGATGATCGCCATTGCACTGCTGATGCTGCTTACCACTGCAGCTTCCGTGCAGGCTGCAGAGATCGCCATTGTCCACTCCATGCGCGCTATCAGCGAGAGCAAGGCCGGACAGCAGATCAACGACGAGATCAAGAAGAAACAGGCTGCCTACGAATCCGAAGTCAAGAGCCAGCAGCAGAAAGTGCAGTCTCTTCAGAATCGCCTGAAGCAGATGCGTACTCAGTACCAGAGCGGCATGATCAAGGAAGAACAGTTCCGTAAGACTCAGCAGGAGCTGGCCTCTGCCGGTGCCCAGCTGAACGTTCTTGGAGAGATGAGCTCCGTCAACTTCAAGAAGGATATTAAGAAGCTCCAGGCTCCCATCTACAAGCTCTTCTCCGACGTGCTGGCCGAATACGCCCGTGAAAAGGGTTATGACGCAGTCTTTGACGTCGCCCGCGGCGGGGTCGCCTTCGGTAGCAAGTCCATCGACATCACCGACATTATCATCAAAGAAATGGACAATCGCTGGAAAAAGTAAAACGATGCGTATAACGGTTGCCGAACTCGCCGAAAAGCTCGGCTTGCCCTGCAAAGGCGGGGAAGCCGAGCTTTCCGGCGTCAATACATTGGAAAAGGCGACTCCGGGTCAGCTCTCGTTTCTGGTGAACCCGAAGTATTCGCACCTGTTGGAGACCACGCAGGCCACCTGCATCCTGACGCGGGAGAAACATGCCCGTGACCTCTCGTGCGCCATCATCAGCGAGAATGTCTACATGGATCTGGCCAAGGTGGTTCACCTCTTCGACAAGCCGCAGGGGTGCCTCCAAGGACAAAGTGAACTGGCCTACGTTCATCCGGACGCCGAGATCAGCGATTCCGCAACGGTTTACCCGTTCGCCTTCGTGGGTGAAGGGGCCAAGATCGGGGCCGGAGCCAAAGTTTTTCCGGGTGTGTATATCGGGGAAAACACTGTCATCGGCGATGACTGCATCCTGTACCCCAACGCCGTGGTGATGGGCGGCATTTCCCTTGGCGACGGTGTCATTCTGCAACCCGGAGCGGTCGTCGGCTCCGATGGCTACGGCTACGCCCAGACCCCTGCCGGACACATGAAGATTCCGCAGATCGGAACCGTTCAGGTGGGTGATATGGTGGAAATCGGCGCCAACAGTGCCGTGGATCGGGCCGCTCTGGATGTCACCACACTTGGGCGCGGCAGCAAGATCGACAATCTTGTGCAGATCGGCCACAACGTTGAGGTCGGTGAAAACTGTCTTCTCGTGGGACAGGTTGGCATCGGCGGCAGCTCCAAGGTCGGCGATAACACCATCCTTGCCGGACAGGTCGGCGTGGCCGACAACGTGAGCATTGGGAAGGATGTTGTCATCGGCGCTCAGGCCGGTGTCGGCTCCTCCGTGCCCGATGGAGCCAAGATGAGCGGTTCGCCCGCCATGCCTTACAACGTTTTTCTCAAATCCATGGGCGTGTGCGCCCCCAAGCTGCCCGAACTGTTCAAGCGTGTGAAGAAGCTTGAAAAACAACTGGCGGACTTGGAAAAGAATGGAGACAGCAGCGATGACTAAAGCATCGGCTTTTGCGGATATCGGTCGCATCATGGAGATGCTCCCGCACCGGTACCCCTTCCTTCTGGTGGACAGAGTGGTTGAAGTCGAGGACGGCGTAAGCCTCAAGGCCTACAAGAACGTCACCATGAACGAGCCGTTCTTTCAGGGTCATTTTCCGGGGCTGCCCGTCATGCCCGGCGTGCTGATTCTCGAAGCCATGGCTCAGGCGGGCGGCGTTTTCGTCATGCACACCATGAAAGAGCCCGTTGACGACAAGGTCTTTCTTTTTACGGGCATGAACAAGGTCAAGTTCCGCCGTCCGGTCGTTCCCGGAGACCGCCTTGACCTGCATGTCGAATACACCAAGCACAAACTGAACATCTGGCGCATGCGCGGCACCGCCCTTGTCGACGGCGAAGTGGCCGCAGAGGGCGAGTTCTCCGCCGCCGTGGCAGATAAAAAGGATATGTAAGTGGCAACTCAGATACACCCGACCGCCGTCATCGATCCCACCGCCCGCATCGGCGAAGACGTGACGGTTGGCCCCTATTGCGTCGTCGAAGCCAACGCCACCGTCGGGGACGGCTGCAGGCTTGAACCCTATGCGCTCATCAGGACGAACGTCTCCATGGGTGCGGGCAACCATGTGCACTCCAATGCCGTGATCGGGGGCGACCCCCAGCATCTCGGTTACAAGGGTGAGGAAACCTACCTGCGCATCGGCGACAACAACATCTTCCGCGAAGGCGTGACCATTCACCGCGGCACCACGCAGGGCGGCGGCGAGACGGTCATCGGTTCCGAATGTCTGATCATGGCCTACGCACACGTGGCGCACGACTGTCGCGTATCCGACAATGTCATCATGGCCAACGCCGTGCTGCTTGCCGGTCATGTTGAAGTGGGGCGCAACGTCATCATCAGCGGCATGTCCGCCGTGCAGCAGTTCGTCCGCATCGGCGACTACGCCTTCCTCGGTGGAGCCAGCGGCTACAAACTGGACGTGCCTCCCTTCATGCTGGCGCACGGTTCCCGCGGCAGGCTTTACGGTCCGAACCTCATCGGCTTGCGTCGCAACGGTTTCGACTCCACCTCCTGCAAGGCGCTGAAGAAGGCCTACAAGATCATTTTCCGTTCTGGAATGACCAAGGACAAGGCGTTTGAAGCTGTCGAGCGTGATGTGGAAGACAATGAAATGGTGCGCCGGCTCGTGACGTTCATTCGCGAAAGCAAGAACGGCGTGACTTCCGCCTCCACCCGCAACGGAAACGGCGACGACAGCTAGCCGGTCTTCGTTCACGCCGCTGATACCACACGCGTATGCCCAGCAAACCCGCAACCATAGGATTGATAGCCGGAGGCAAGCAGTTTCCACTGCTTGTGGCCCGCGGCGTCAAGGAGCACGGTCACCGGCTCGTGGCCGTGGGGTTCACGGGGCACTCCAATATGGAAGTGGCGCAGTTTGCGGATGAATGGCGTGAACTCAAGCTGGGCAAGCTCGGCAAACTGATCCGTTTTTTCAAGGATCAGGGTGTTGAACGCATCGTGATGGCCGGAACCATCAACAAGCCTCGGGCCATGGATGTGGGACTTCTGGATATGCGCGCCATGAAGCTCGTCTTCAGTCTCGGCGGTAAAGGGGACTCCTCCATCCTCGGTGCGCTTGCAGGGGAGTTCGAACGGGAGGGCATGCCTGTCTCGCCAGCCCATGAGCTTGTCCCTGAATTATTGACCCCCAAGGGAGTTTTGACCTCCAGAACTCCCACCGAGCGCGAATGGGATGACCTGCGCATGGGATGGAAGCTCGCCAAGCAGCTTGGGCGTATGGACATCGGACAGTGCCTTGTCCTTAGGGAAGGCATTGTGGCTGCTGTGGAAGCGCTTGAAGGCACCGACAATGCCATTGAACGCGGCTGTTCCCTCGGAGGGGAAGGCTGCGTTGCGGTCAAGGTGTTCAAGCCCGGCCAGCAGGAGCGCATAGATCTCCCAAGTGCCGGAACCGATACGGTCATGCGCCTTGCCTCGGGCAAGGGGGCATGTATTGGCCTCGAGGCCGGTCGAAGTCTTTTCTTCGACCAGGATGAGGCCGTTCGCATAGCCGATGAAAACGGCATTTGCATCGTAGGCCTGAGCGCCGATGAAATGGACGAATCCTGAGTTGTCCCAGACAAAACGAATTCAAAGGGCCTTCCCCGATACGGGGAAGGCCTTTTTCCGTGACGTTGCGATCAGCTCCGTCCGCAGCAGGACCCCGGTGTGCAGCCCTTGTGTGCAGGGCGATCCCCGCAGCAGCCATGACCAGATGTGTCAGGCGTGGATGTCGCACCGGTTTTCGCGGGCAGCGAGATTCTGCGCCGGGCTTGTGCCCCGCAACGCGGACATTCCGGCATCGCGGCTTCTGCACGGGACAGCTCTTCGAAGTTGGTCCGGCACTCCGGGCATTGATATTCGAAAAGAGGCATGGTGGTCTCCGTTAGCCGAAAATGTTGTTCGGCATGTACGGGTGTGTTCCTTCGATCACGTCGATTCCGGCCTTTGACCGGATTTTGCCGACGATCTCTTCGGCATGAGGACAGTGATCCGTAATGCAGGGCGCGATGTGGATTTTGGTGGGCATGTCACCCATGGGGGCGTTCCACAGCTTGACCTGCGCCATGCGGGTGACGATGCCGGAACCGGGACAGCCGCCGCAGCTGAGAAGACCCATGAGCTCGGCTTCCTCATCCACGTAGGCTTCGAACTCGCCTTCACCGCGGTTGAAGCCGACCATGCAGCGCGAGCAACCGATGCAGACATCGTCCATGGTGTTCCGGCACCCGATGATCAATACTTTCTCCATGTCTCCTCCTGTGGCGTTTTCGGTCTTCAGACCATGAATTGACGAATTCTGTCCCAGATTTCTTGCGTGACGGCCCCGAATCCTTCCGGATCGTGCTCAACGACAGTCAAGCCTCGCGACTGGGCGTGGTTGAACGCTGCGTCGTACGGATACGAACCGGTGACAGGGATTTCCGAGTCTTCGCAAAAGCGAATGATGCGGTCCTCCAGCTCGGGATTGACCCCGCGCTTGTTGATGACGCAGGCCGACGGGAGCTTGAAGTGCTTCAGGAGTTCCGCGACGCGTTCCAGATCGTGAATAGCTGACACTGTGGGTTCAGCCACGAGCAGGCAGGCGTCCGCCCCAGTGAGCGAGGCGATGACGGGGCAACCGACTCCGGGCGAGCCATCCACGATCACATAGTCCGCGCCGTTCCGTTCGGCGATCTCGGCCGAAGTGCGCCGGACGTCCGTTACCAGCTTGCCGGAATTCTCTTCCCCTATGCCCAGTTCGGCATGAACCATGGCTCCGAAGCGTGTATCGGAGATTCGTTTCACCCCGCACCAACGCGGATGCATGGATACGGCTCCGGACGGGCAAACGAACTCGCACACGCCGCACCCTTCGCAGTTTTCCTTGATGGGCTGAAAGTCCGAGGATACCGCGTTGAATCGGCAGTTCTCGAAGCACAGCCCGCATTCCGTGCAGGCGTCGGGGTCGAAGGCTGGGGTTTCACCGCTGTAGAAGGCTTCTTCCTTAACGACTTCCGGGGAGAGCACGAGGTGCAAATCTGCGGCATCAACATCGCAGTCTGCAAGAACCGCGTTCTCGGCAACCGCTGCAAGAGCTGCCGTTATGCTGGTCTTGCCGGTTCCGCCCTTACCGCTTATGACGACGAGCTGTTTCATGTGGTACCTCCCGCTCTGGACGCTATGTTCTCGGCAATCGCCGTGAAGGCCTGACGAAGCTCGGGGCTGGCGTCGTACAACATCTCCCCGCGAGAGTATGTTCCGGCGGCTTCGATGGAGTGGGGCACGGTGCCGAGCAGCTCGATGCCGTTCTCGCGAAGGTAGGCGTGAGCGTCGATGCCCATGCCGTCACGGTTGATCACGGCGCCGAAGGGAATTCCGAGCTTGCGAAGCAGCTTTACGGCGATGCCGAGGTCATGAAGACCGAACGGGGTCGGCTCGGTGACGAGTACGGCGAAATCCACATTTTCCAACGACTGGACCACCGGGCAGGAAGCGCCGGGAGGGCAGTCGAGCAGGACTATGTCCGCGCTTGTGGCGTCCTGACGACCGCGTTCCTTGAGCTCGCGAATCAGGGGGGGCGCCATGGCCTCGCCGATGCGCATCAGACCTTTATGGAAGGCAAGCCCAGGCAGTTCTCCGCGATAGGCGTGCCCAACCTCCCGACTGCCTTCGGAGATGGCATCGACCGGGCAGGCCAGCGAGCAGAGGCCGCAACCATGGCACATCTCGGTAAACGGCATCACGCTGCCCGCCATCCAGATCAACGCCTTGAAGCGGCACAGATCAACGCATTTGCGGCACGTCTCGCCAAGACAGGCGTCATCGTCAAAGAAGGGGACCGGCATATGCACGGCGGTCCCCTCGTCCATTTCAGGCTTCAGAAAGAGGTGGGCGTTGGGCTCTTCCACGTCGCAGTCCACGAAGGCCACCTTTCGGCCCTGCCGCATGTGGTGCAGAGCCAGATTGGTGGCCACCGTGGTTTTTCCTGTTCCGCCCTTACCACTGGCGACGGCGATTCGCATTGTTCCTCTGGGAGTTGTCGTTCATGCAGGAACCGTCGCGGCGTCTGCGGCGCATACCTTCCGATGCGGATGCGGAGCCGCCCCCGCGTCCCTGACCTTTTCCGCTGCCGTCGCGACGTCCCTGACCGGACCCCTGTCCGCCGTAGGAGCCGTCACGCCGTCCGCGACCCTTGCCGCGACCACCGCAGGAGCCGTCGCCCCGGCCGCAACCGCGACCGGTTTCGTTTCCTTGTCTGTTATTCATTCTTTGCATTTCTTTACCTCCTGTTTCATGCTCTTGTGAGCATGGGCCGTGCCATTTTGCATTTACTTGGAATATAACGACTTGTTTGTCAGGGTGGAGAGGTTCGGGGCGCAGTTTTCGCCAAGATTTCCGACGTGAGGGCGAAAGCTGCCGCGTCTCGGAAAGTTGCCAAGGGCTCCGGAATATGCAACATCCTGCTGAGACAGGAGAAAGACATTTGCTGACATCGATAGACTGCATGCCGTGCTTCATGCGCATGGCGGTGGCGGGCGCGCGCATTGCGGCTCCGGACCGTCCGGACATTCATGAGCGGATCGTGCGCAAGTGGTCGGCCATGCTTCCCGAGCTTGATTTCGAGTTGTGTCCACCGTCCGTTGCCAGAATGCTCAATGAGCTGGTCCTGACGGAAACCGGGTGCGGCGATGTCTTCGCGCAGGATAAAGTGGATTCCAACCGCCGCGTGATGGAGGCGCTTCCGGATGTGAAGCGTCTTGTGGATGCGTCCGATAATCCGCTGGCGACGGCGCTCGAGGCCGCCATCATCGGCAATTACATTGACCGGGGGCTGGATCATGCCTTTGATTGGCGCGAGGAACTGGCCTGTCTCGAAAGCAGCATCGACGATACGCAGGTGCGTGATTTTGCCAGTCGTTGCGCCGATGGTGCCTGCGTGCTCATCCTCGGCGACAACGCCGGTGAGATTGCGCTTGATACCGTACTGGTGGATCGCCTCGCCGAGGCCGGGTGCCGCGTGACCTACGCCGTGCGTTCCAGGCCGGTACTCAACGACGCTCTCCTTGCTGATGCGCGCATGGTCGGCATGACCGAGCGCTGTGAGGTGGTGGAAAGCGGCGTGGACACTCCCGGTACGGTCCTTGAGCGCTGCAGCGCCGACTTCCTGCGCAGGATGCGCGAGGCCGATGTTATTCTCAGCAAGGGACAGGGGAACTTCGAGGCGCTGTTTGATCGCTGGGAGGATGTGTTTTTCGCCTTCAAGGCCAAGTGCGAGCGCGTGGCCGAAGAGACGGGGCGGCCGCTCGGCTGTTCCGTATTCATCAGGCGCTGAGGGAATTCACCGGAACGGATATGAAACGATTCCTGCGCATAACGTCCATGATCTTTCTGCTGGTCCTGCTTCTTCTTGGGGCAGCGATCTGGCGCGTGAGCGGCTGGCTCAACAGCGAAGCCTTCCGTACCGAGATGGAGGAAGTCCTCGACAATCTCGTGCGGCGGGAGACCGCCATCGAAGGGAAGGTGGATCTCATGTTCTACCCGTGGCTCGGTGTGGCCGCGGAGGATGTGCGGGTAAAGAATCTTCCTGAATTCGACGGTGACCTTGCGACGTTCGGGCGGCTCATGTTCAGGGTGCGGCTGTTGCCGCTGTTCAACGGCGAAGTGGAAGTGGACACCGTTGAGGCGGACCATGTGGACATACTAATGGTCCGCAGCGCGAAGTATGGCGGCAACTGGCTGCACATCGCCCCCGAACAGGGGCAGGATGTGGGAGACGTCGCCGATGAGCGATTTTTCGATTTGCGTCTGGTCAGTATTCGCGGTGTGACGGTCCGGGACGCGGATGTGGTTATCGATGACCGGGTGAGCGGCAGGCAGTTTCAGGTCAACGACCTGCGCATCAAGACGGGCAAGTATGTTCCCGGGGCTATGCTCGCTTACGACGTAGCCGGTTCGTTCGGCTTCGACGGCATGGATGTGGAGAGCACGCTCAAAGGAAAGCTGGACACCTCACTGGTGGGCAGGGCCCGGTCCGGCCTGCTCAAGGACTCGGTGGTGGACCTCGTTGCCAGCGGAGGGGTGATCCCGCAGGGCGAGTCGGCGCGGATGACCTTTGTGCTCGGCTTGGAGCCGGGCGCGAAGAGCATCAACATAAGCCGCATGGAGCTGTCTGCGCTCGGAATGCGGGCATCCGGCAGCCTCAAGGTGAAGACGCCGCTTGATTCGCCTTCGTACGCGGGCAGTATTTCCCTGCACACGTTCAGCCCGTCGAAACTCCTGACGAAACTCGCCCCGGATTTCGATCTTTCCAGAACCGACGGCCTCCGGCGCATGAGTCTGAAGGCTGATCTTGAAGGCGGCCCGGAAAGCGTTTCTTTTCAAGGGCTCGATGCCGAGCTCGACGGTATGAAGCTGACCGGCAGGGCCGAACATCGCTTCGCGGAAGCCTCGACCACCTTCACTCTTGAGGCGGGCGACCTGGACCTGGATGTTTATCTGCCGCTGTTTCTCACCGGTGAGCCATGGCGATGGGGCGACTACGGGCTTGCGTTCTTCAGGGAGCTGAATGCGTCGGGGACCTTGAAGGCCGACTCGCTGCGCATCAGTGAGAGAGATTTTTCATCGCTGCGGGGGACGCTCAAGGCCTCGGACGGCCGCGTACAGGCTGTGGCAGCCGGGACCTTCGCGTCCGGCCGGCTGGATGCATCGCTTGATGCCGTGATCGGCCTCAACGAAGCCACCGGCAACCCGACGGTATCGCTCCAGCTGGACGCCCATGGAGACGAGTTGCGCGTCCAAGACTTGCACCGCTTTCAGGAGGTCAAGCCAAACGGCACGTTGACCGCCAAGGCGCACGTAACGCTCTCTCACAAAGATTGTCCGCCGGAGGAGCGCTCCATTTCGGCACTGAGAGGCACGCAGGCGAAGGTCTCGGCCTCCTGGGACGCGATGACCATGCAGGCCGAGGACGGGAACACATACAGCTCAGGTCCCGTCAGCATCAACTGTTCCGTCAGGCCGAGGAAAGATGCAGAGGCCGAGTATCCTTTCGACATCTCCGTCAGGCTGCGCGGCGGGCTTGCTTCCCCGAAGCTGGAAGGTGACATGAGGCTCAGCGGGCCGATCGTCTTCGGACCCGAGCTGGATTACCTCAAACTCCGGAATATCTCCGCGTCCACACGGCTGGGCGGCTTTCTCATGCCGGGAAACAGGCGCGCTACCGTGACGGGACGTTTTGACTGGGATTCGCGAAAGGACCGGGTCGAAGTGCGTTCGCTGCAAGCGAAGGCCCTCGGGGCGAGCCTGAAGCTGGGCGGTTCGGTGCAGCGACCGTTTTCCGAAAAGCGAACGGCGAAAGGCACGTTTGATATTCGGGATTTCAATCTGAAACGGACACTGGAGCTGTACGGTATTGAACTGATTCGGTTTCAGAAACCCGATGCGCTGAGTTCGGCGCGGCTTGCGGGAGAGTTCTCTCTTGACGGCCTGCGTGCGCGGCTCACGAAGCTCGACGGCGTTTTTGATGGCGCTACTGTGGCCGGAACCATAGTGGTGCCTTCCATCCTGAGGAACGGTTTCGAGGTGGCGCTCAAGGGCGGCGATGTGGACGTGGACCAGTATTTCGCCCACGAGGAGGAGATCGACCCCAGAGACTACCGGGGGCGGGAGCTTCCTGAGGAAAAGCCCACCACCATGCCGCTAAAATCACTGGGATACATAAACGTTCGGGGCCGTGTCGCAGCAAACTCCGTGAAGTTCTGCGACGCGCTGATCGCTCCGGCCGAAGTGGATATCGATTCATGGGACGGGGATATACGCATCAAGAAAGCCCGCGGCGGGTTTTACGGCGGTCGGCTGAACGGTTCCTGGACCGCGAAGGTGGGTGACGGGGAACTGTCCACGCATGTGAATGTGGTACTCAAGAACTTCGACGGGGCGGCTTTCATGCGCGACATCGCCGGCAGGAGTTATGTCGCCGGCCGAAGCTGGCTTGAGGCGGATTTGTCCGGCCACGGCCTGACGGACGAGGATATCCTGCGAAGCCTCAAGGGGGTCCTGTCCACGAACGTCCGGGACGGGTCATACAAGTTCTCCGGCTGGGACAGGGAGACGACGAAGGACGCCCGGACCAGCTTTCGGAACGGCAAGATTCTGCTGGACGTGAAGCAGGGCATTTTCGATTTCCGCACCTTCTCCGTCAACTCGCGTATGATGAACGCGGAAGGGGACGGCTGGTTCGATCTGGCCGACGACCGAATTGAACTCGACATCAAGGCCACCTTTGTCGCGGTGCCCGGGATAACCGTAAAACTGGACGGAAAGCTCTCCGACCCCAGAGTGTCCATGCCGCCCGAAAAAATGCTCACCGACACGGTGCGCAACATCCTCGGCCTGCCAAAGAAGTCCTTCAACTTCCTGCGCGACCTGTTTTTCTGATCTTGCCGCCTCGGCGCAGGGCGTATATCATTGCCGCAAACTCACCGGAGACATCGATGAATGTGGAAATAGTCCGAAAGACGAAAGGGCTGCGCAAGCACCTCACCACCGGCCTCTGGGAAAGGGAGAGCGGGGACGAGCCATGGCTTTTGCGCAAGATTCGTCTCGTGATGCGCTGTACCTATCTGGTTTTCCATAGCTTCTTCAAAGATCAGTGCATCATCCGCGCCGCGGCCCTGACTTTTACGACCATCCTGTCCTTCGTTCCCTTTCTGGCGGTGGCGTTTTCCATTTCAAAAGGCTTTGGACTCCAGAACGCAGGGTTCATCCGCGAGATGCTCATGCGCGTGACCACCGGCAAGGTCGAGGTGGTGGACAAGATCATCGGCTACATCAACAACACCAACGTCCAGACGCTGGGCTGGGTCGGCGTGGCCACGCTGCTGTTCACGGTATTTTCGCTCATCGGCACCATCGAGAAGGCCTTCAACACCATCTGGCGAGTGGACAAAGGTCGCACGGCGTGGCGTAAGGTGGCGGACTTCTTTCCGGTGATCCTCATTTGCCCGATCTTCCTGCTGGTGGCTTCCAGCTTCAACGTCAGCCTGCAGAAGCAGGACGTGATACAGGGACTGCTCTCCATTTCGGCCATCAGCTACCTCGAGGCCGGTTTGCTCAAGGTGGCCCCGATCCTGTTCATCCTCGTTGCCTTCGCCTTCATGTACGCCTTCGTGCCGTTCACCAAAGTCAGGATGTCGAGCGCGCTGCTTGGCGGTCTTGTCGGCGCTCTGCTCTGGCAGGGCGCGCAATGGGTCTATATCAACTGGCAGATCGGCGCGGCCAAGTACAACGCCATTTACGGCAGCTTCGCCCAGTTCCCGCTGCTGCTCATGTGGCTCTACATCAGCTGGGTGATCGTGCTGCTCGGTGCCGAGGTGAGTTACGCGTGGCAGAACGTCGGGACTTTCGTGAAACAGCGCTATTTCGGCAAGGCCAGCCCCATCGAGCGCCAGAAGATCGCGCTGGTGATGCTGTCCATGATCGTGAAGCGTTTTGAATGCGGGGAGCCGCTTCCCTGCGCCGAGGATGTCTCGGACAGCCTGCTGGCCCCGCTGCCGCTGGTCGAGGAGCTTGGTGAGCTGTTCATCGAGGCAGGGTTGCTCGTGCCCGTCCAGAGCGGCGACTGTGAAGTCTATGGTCCGGCCAGACGTCTGGACGGCATCCGCGTGGACGAGGTGCTGCGCATCGTGAACACCGATGCCGGCCAACGTACCGGCAGCGGATTCTCTGGGCATTTCGGATTCGTGGGGGAGGTTTTTGCCTCGCTGGGAAACGTCGTGCGCGAGAGTGAGCACAACGTCACGCTTGCCGAGTGCGCGGAAAAGATGGCCCCGGCCTTCGAGCGTCGTCCGTCGCGGGCCGAGGGGACGGAGCCGGAAGCGCCCGCCGGGCAGCGGGCGTCTCAGTGAGCAGGGGATTCTTCGGAGCGGAAAGCCCCGCCGAGCCAGTAATGTACCAGCTTCGTCGCTTCCATGACGATGTTCTGGGCCGAGCGCTGGTCCGTCCACCATCTTTCCGGAAATGACCCTTCCGGCGTGACCGTCATGACGATCTCGCAGTTCGGCAGCACGTCTTCCAGGATGATCTGCGCCCGCCTTGCGTGATACGGCGAGGTCACTACGAGGAGCGTGGCTTCCTCTCCGTTGAGGTAATCGCCAAGGGCCTCGGCTTCTTCCACCGTGCTGATATGGCCGTCACCGAAGACGTCCGTGTTTTGCGGCGAGATTCCCATTTCTTTCAGGATCACTCTGCAGAATTCAAGGTGCCCCATGCGTGGCCAGCCCATGGAGAACTTGAGCTCGTCCAGGCGCGTGCTGGGCCATTCCGCCACATCGCTCAGAAGAATGGTCGGTGCGTATCCTTTCTTGTACAGCTCGGCTGCCTGCATCAGCCGGATATAGTCCCCCGCCAGAGGCACGATGTAATCGGCCCGGCGCGGCTTTTCGTCGAGCTGGAGCCAGTGGCCCATGAGCAGGAAGCCCGCCGCGCCCGCGGCCACGGACGCGAGGGTGAGGATGCCGAGAGCCCTGAGCAGCCAGTCAACCATGCGCCGCATGTCCGCCTACTTGCCGTATGCCGCTTCGTAGCGGGCCTTGAGCTGTTTGAAGGTGCCGTCTTCGATGCTCTCGCGCACCTCGCGCATGAGGTTCAGGTAGAAGTGCACGTTGTGGTACGTGTTCAGGCGGTAGGAGAGCAGTTCCCGCGCGTGGTAGAGATGACGCAGGTATGCACGCGAGAAATTGCGGCATGTGTAGCAGGTGCACTGCGGATCAACCGGAGAGTCGTCTTCGCGGTGAGTGGCCTTTTTGATATTGATCTTCCCCTGCGAGGTGAAGAGAGTTCCATTTCTGGCGTTGCGGGTGGGCAGCACGCAGTCGAACATGTCCACGCCCGCGCTCACGCCCTCGAGGAGGTCCAGCGGGGTGCCCACGCCCATGAGGTAGCGCGGTTTGTCCTGCGGCATGATCGGTGCCAGATGATGCACCAGCTCGTACATCATGGGAACGGGTTCTCCCACGGACAGCCCGCCGATGGCGAAACCTTCGAACGGGATGTCGCGCAGCTGTTCAAGGCTCCGTTCGCGCAGGTCCTTGTGAAACCCGCCCTGAATGATACCGAACATGAGCTGGTCGCCGCTGCCGACGGGGTAATGGTCGCGGCAGCGCTTGGCCCAGCGGGTGGTCATCTCCAGCGACTTCTCGGTATAGGCGCGGTCGTGCTTGAAGCCGACACATTCGTCCAGCACCATCATGATGTCGGAGCCGATATTCTTCTGGATGTCGATGACCTTCTCCGGGCTGAAAAAGTGTTTGGAGCCGTCAAGGTATGAGCGGAACTCCACGCCTTTTTCCGAAAGCTTGCGGATGCCTTCGAGGCTGAAGACCTGAAAGCCGCCGGAGTCCGTGAGGATGGGGCGGTCCCAGCTGGAGAACCCGTGCAGGCCGCCGTGGCGGGCAAGCAGGTCATCGCCGGGCCTGAGGTAGAGGTGGTAGGTGTTGCCGAGGATGATCTTGGCGTCCATCTCTTCCAGATCGCCGGGGCTCAGGCTCTTGACCGTTCCCTGCGTGCCCACGGGCATGAATATGGGGGTGGGAATTTCGCCGTGGGCGGTGACGAGCGTTCCTCTTCTTGCTGAACCGTCCGTTTTGTGAACGGTGAACGTACCGGGCTTGTTCATTTATCGGGCTCCCTGTTCGACGCCCTTTTTCGGGCAGATGTCGCTGAGTTCGCAGATGGGGCATTTCGGCTTGCGGGCGTTGCAGACCTCGCGACCGAAATAAACGAGAAAATGGTTTATCTCTCCCCAAAGGTCGCTGGGGTAGAGCTGCATCAGGTCTTTTTCGATGCGCACGGGGTCGGTGTGCGTAGTGAGGCCGAGCCGGTAGCTGAGGCGCTTGACGTGTGTATCCACGGCAACGCCCTCGTGAATGTCGAAGGCGTTGGAGAGCACGATGTTCGCGGTCTTGCGCGCAACGCCTGGCAGCGTTGTCAGCTCCGCCATGGTCCGGGGCACCTCGCCGCCGTATTCCTCGACGATTCTGGTTGCCGCGGCCTTGAGGTTCTTGGCCTTGTTGCGGAAAAAGCCGGTGGAGCGCACAGCTTCTTCGAGCTCGGCCACATCGGCCTGCGCCACGGCCGGGATGTCCGGCCAGCGCTCAAACAGGTGCGGAGTGACCTTGTTGACGCGTTCGTCCGTACACTGGGCTGCCAGAACCGTGGCAACGAGAAGCTGCCAGGCGTCCGTCCAGTCGAGCGCCGGCTCCGGGGCGGGGTAGCGGCGCTTGAGGCGGGTATGGATTTCGAGGGCTTTTTCCTTCTTTTTCACGACGGGTATCTCCTTGTGCGGAAGCTCCAAGTAGCACCGCCGGGCGCGTGAGACAAGTGTGCGCATCCGTTGCATGCGCGGGCGGATCGTGTATTATCCCCGTCATAAATCGACACGAAGCACGCAAGGAGTATCCGAAATGTCCCAATCTCTCGTATACATCACCGCTCCGACCATGGAGGATGCCAAGCGCATCGGCGAAAAGCTCATTGAAGAACGTCTCGCTGCCTGCGTCAACGTCATACCGGGCATGAAGTCCATGTATCACTGGAAGGGAAAAGTCGAGACCGACGACGAGATCGTGGTCATCGCCAAGACTACCTCCGAACTGGTGCATCGCCTCAGCCAGAAGGTGGTGGACCTGCACCCCGACGAGGTCCCCTGCGTGGTGGCCGTGCCCGTGGCCGGGGGCAATCAGGCATTCCTGCGCTGGATCGGGGAAGAGACCGCCTAGCCTGAAAATCGGGGTGCGTTGACCTTCTCCGGATCGGGGGGTAGTGTCCCGTCATCCAAAAAATCTACGGAGGAACAATGGATTTATACCTGACGGGCTCGTTGGCCTATGACCGGATCATGACCTTCCCCGGCAAGTTTTCCGACCACATTCTGCCGGACAAGATTCACATCCTCAACGTCTGCTTTCTCGTGGACGGGCTGCAGGAGAAATTCGGCGGAACGGCCGGCAACATCGCCTACTCGCTGGCGCTGCTGGGTGAAAAGCCCATCATTCTCAGTCAGGTCGGCAAGGACTTTTCCCAGTACGACGAGCGTCTGAACGAGCTGGGGCTTTCCGTTGAAGGCATCCGCACCATCGACCACGAGTTCACCGCCGGTGCCTACATAACCACGGACATGAGCGACAACCAGATCACCGGATTCAACCCCGGTGCCATGAAGCACTCCTGCTCCTACGATCTTTCGCGCATCAACCCGGCGGACGCCGTGGGCATCATCTCCCCGGGCTGTGTGGAGGACATGAAGTCTCATCCCAAACACTACCGCGACAGCGGCATCCCCTATATCTTCGATCCGGGTCAGCAGATCACGGCCATGACCGGTGAAGAGCTCACCGAGGCACTGACCGGCGCGGACATCCTGATCACCAATGACTACGAGCTGCAGCTCATCATGAATTCCACCGGCCTTGAACGCGACGACGTTCTTTCCCGCGTGAACAATCTGGTCACCACACTGGGCGAGAACGGCTGCATTGTGGTAGAGGATGGAAAGGAAACTCAGGTTCCCGCGGCAAAGGCGGGCACGGTGGTGGATCCCACCGGCGCAGGCGACGCGTTCCGCGCTGGCATGCTCAAGGGCATCGCCGACAATCTCAGTCTCGCGGACGCTTGCAGGATGGGAGCGGTTGCAGCCACCTACTGCGTCGAGCAAAGCGGCACTCAGGAGCACCGGTTCACCCCGGACGAATTCGCCGCACGATACGAGGAGAACTTCGGCCCCATGTAGCCCGTCGCGTTCTCCTCGAAACTGGAGGAGGACGACATGAACGGACTCGACAGGGACCGGATCGAACAATATCTCGAAAAGGCCTTCGGTCAGGGAGCCAGACTGCTGGCTGCCGGTGACCTCGGCAATCTGGACGAGCAGGGGATGAAGGGCTTCGGCTACGGAAAACCTCTGCTCGTTCGCTTTTCTCTGAACGGCGAGGAGCGCGAGGCGGTCTTCTCCGTCATGAAGGGCGACAAGTACGGCCACCAGTATCTCTGGGACCGTGCCTCGGTTCTCATGTTCCAGTATTTTACCTCGGAGCGCCTCGAACGGCACGTCCGTCCGCTCGGACTCGGCTACATCGACGAATCCGGAGAGCTTGTCCCTGTGCGCGGACTGAAGGAATTCTTCATCGTCAACGAGAAGCTGGAGGGGCATGACTACTTCCTCGACCTCGACCGCATCGCGAGAGAAGGGCTGTCCGACGGCGACCTCGACCTCGCCGCGGAGTTTGCCCGCTGGCAGGCCCGAATCCACTCCGAAAAGAAGCAGGACCGCGACCTGTACTGGCGGCGCATCAGGAACCTCATCGGGTCGGACGAGTGTATCCTCGGCCTCATCGACGAGGCATACCCCGAGGATTACGCGGCCTTCCCCCGGCGCAGATTCGAAGAACTGGAAACAAAGCTCGTGCGCTGGCGCTGGAAGCTCAAGGAGTACCACCACCGACTGAGCGCCGTGCACGGGGATTTTCATCCCTGGAACGTGCTCGTCAACGGCAACGATTTCCGGGTGCTGGACCGCAGCCGAGGCGAGTGGGGCGAGCCGGGCGGCGATCTGTGTACCATGGCCATCAACTATCTGCTCTGGAGTCTTCGCAGCCATGGCAGGCTGGAAGGTGATTTCAGGAAACTGTACGATACCTATTTTGAGACCTACATCTCTGAAACGGGCGATACCGAAGTGTTCGACGTCATGGCTCCGTTCATCGTCTTCCGCGCCCTCGTCATTGCGTCTCCGGAGTGGTACCCCGATCATGCCCCCGAGGTCCGGCGCGGCCTGTTCAGCCTCATGGAGAATGTGCTGGACGAGGAAACCTTCGACTGGGCGGATGTGAACCGCTACATGGAGTGATGCATGGCTGGCTGGGCCGTATGGTTCACGGGGCTGCCGGGAAGCGGAAAGAGCACGTTGGCACGCGGCGCGACTGAAACGCTGCGCGAACGCGGTCTTGACGTGGTGCATCTGGAGATGGACGCCCGCCGCAAGGAATATTTTCCGGAGCCGGAGTATACCGAGCGGGAGCGTCGGCAAGCCTACGCCATGTTCGCCGACGAAGCTGCCGACCTGTGCGTCCGGGGCCGCAACGTCATCATGGACGCGGCCGCACATCGCATCTCATTCCGGCGGCGGGCCCGTGAACGTATCGCACGTTTCGCCGAAATTCATGTGGGTTGCTCCGTGGAAGAGGCCATGCGGCGGGAATCCGAGCGTCCGCAGGGCAAGGTCAAGGCCGACCTGTACCGCAAGGCTCTGGAAAGGCAGCGAACCGGCAGGGAGTTCGAAGGGCTGGGCGAGGTCGTCGGAGTGGATGTCCCCTTTGAGGAAGACCCGGAGGCCGAACTGTCCTTCGACAACACGGCCCTGAGTCGTGAGGAAGCTTTGCGCAAGGTCATGCACTTTCTGGACAGATGGCTCGACAGGGATTAGGGGACGGGTGACCGGTGATCGTCACCGTAAAGTAACACCAGTTTCCACCGGAGCGCTTTCCACGCTATCAAGGTTCGCATAGGATCAGACCACCGCCATGAAATTTCATATAATTACTTTTGGTTGCCAGATGAACGTCCATGATTCCCAGTGGCTTGCCAGGGCGCTTGAGGCCCGGGGCTGGGAAGAAGCCGCCGAGGACGAGGCCACCGTATACATTCTCAATACGTGCAGCGTTCGCGATAAACCCGAGCAGAAGGTCTACAGCGAGCTCGGGCGCATCGCTCGGCACGCCAAGCGGGATCCGCGCATGTTCGCCGCCGTGGGGGGATGTGTTGCCCAGCAGGTTGGGCAGGAGTTTTTCAATCGGTTTCCGTTCGTGCGGCTCGTTTTCGGCACGGACGGCATTGCCAATACGCCCAACGCGCTGGAGAGGCTTGCCGAGGGCGCGGAAGAGCGGGTGAAGCTGCTCGATTTCATGGATATCTACCCCGAGCGCGATGCGGCGGTGGACGAGAGCGCCACGCTGCCTGAAACGCGGCAGGCCTTCGTGAACATCATGCAGGGCTGCGACAACTTCTGCGCCTATTGTATCGTGCCCTACACCCGTGGCAGGCAGAAGTCCCGGCATCCCGACGCGGTGGTGGAGGAGTGTCGCGCCCTTGCCGCCAACGGTGTGCGCGAGCTGACGCTGCTTGGCCAGAACGTAAACAGCTTCGGCATGGATTCCGGCGGGGCGGGCGTCAGTTTTGCGGAGTTGCTGCGGCGCGTGGCGGCAATCGAAGGCGTTGACCGGCTGCGGTTCACCACCTCGCATCCCAAGGATATCGCGGACGAGGTGATCGAGGCGTTCGGCGAACTGGACAACCTCTGTCCGTCCCTGCATCTGCCCATGCAGGCCGGGTCGGATTCGGTGCTCAAGGCCATGCGCCGAAAGTACGATATGAAGCGCTATCTGGACATCGTGGATCGCCTGCGTCAGGCGCGGCCCGACATCTGCCTGACCACCGACCTCATCGTCGGATTTCCGGGGGAGACGGCGCAGGACTTTGAGCGTACCCTTGAAATGGTGGAGCGTGTAGGGTTCGAATCCAGTTTTTCCTTCAAGTATTCCGACCGTCCGGGCACCGCATCCGTGAACATGGAGCCAAAGGTGGACCCTGCGGAAGCGCAGTCCCGGCTGGAACGGTTGCAGGAATTGCAGAATGCTATTACTAAACAAAGTCTAAAGAAACTCGTAGGCCTGCCTGCCGAGGTCCTCGTGGAGGGCCAAAGCCGCAAGCAGGACGGTAACGGGGTGTCGTGGCGCGGTCGCGACGCCGCCGGACGGGTTGTCAATTTCACCAGTCGGCGCGAGAGCCTAACGGGTAAGATCGTACCCGTGCGGATCGTCGAGGCCAAGAAACACTCCCTGACGGGGGAAAGGACCGGTGAGCCATGGTAGCAATGAAGATTTTCGGACTGGCACTGGATGAAAAGGGACAGGCGCCCATCATCATCCTCGAGGACGAGGCATCCGAGCGCGGCCTTCCCATATGGATCGGCGCCATGGAGGCCATGTCCATTTCCATGGCGCTGAACAAGGTACCGTTCCCGCGTCCCATGACGCACGACCTGTTGATCAATTCTCTCGATGCCCTCGGCGGCAAGCTGAAGAGCATCGAGGTGACCAAGATGGTCGAAGGAACCTTTTTCGCCGAGCTGATCGTCAGGCGCGGCGAAGAGGTCATTCGCATCGACTGTCGCCCGTCGGACGCCGTCGCGCTGGCCGTCCGCGCCGAGGCCGACATCAGCGCGGCTCCCGAGGTCCTCGACGAAGCGGGCATTCCCATGGAAGGCCTGCGGGACAAGGTGGTGCCGAGCACCGAGGCGAGCAGCTGGCAGGATCTGCTGGAAAATCTCGACGAGAACGACGTCAAATACAAGATGTAGGAAGGTGCCGGAATGATCGATCTACACATGCACACGGTGTTCAGCGACGGGGAGCTCATTCCTTCCGAACTGGTTCGCCGGGCTTCGGTGGCCGGATACAAGGCCGTGGGCATCACCGATCACGCGGACCTCAGCAACTACAAGACCATCATCGAAAACGTGAGCCGTTTCGCCAAGGAGCATGGACACTTCTTCGACATGACGGTCATAGCCGGGGTGGAGATCACCCACGTTCCGCCGAGTCTCATCCCCGACATGACGCTCAAGGCGCGCGAGGAAGGGGCTTCGCTCGTGGTGGTGCACGGCGAGACCATCGTGGAACCCGTGGCGCCGGGGACAAACCTCGCCGCCATCGAAGCCGGGGTGGACATCCTCGCGCATCCGGGCCTCATCACCGAGGAGGAAGTGGCCCTTGCCGCCGAAAAGGGCGTGCATCTCGAAATCACCACCCGCGGCGGCCACAGCTACACCAACGGACGGGTTGCCGAACTGGCCCGCCGTCACGGGGCCAAGCTGGTGATCGACAACGACGCACATGCCCCGCGCGACCTCGTGGGGCCGGAGATGCGCCGTGCGATCGCGCTCGGTGCCGGACTCACGCCGCAGGAAATCGAAGCGGCGGAAAGCAATTCCTGGGAAATCGTGCAGCGGCTGATGAAGTAGCCGCCGCTTACTGGACGCGGGCTCGGCCCGCAAACGCCTACGGGGTAACGGAATGGATATTCTTGGCGAAAACAACATGCTGCAAATGGTCATGGGCGCAACGCTGGCGGTCAAGGGCGTCATGCTCTTGCTCGCCGTCATGTCCCTTTGGAGCTGGACCATCATCTTCTACAAGGCCTTCAGCATTCTCTCGGCCCGCCGCAGAGTGCTGGCAGGGTACGAGTCCTTCATCGTCGCCGAAGACCTCGCCACAGGGATCAAGACCCTCGGCGGCAAGAACTCGCCGCTGGCAAAGGTCAGCTCCATGGCGGTCAAGGAATTCCGCAAGCTGGAGAAGGCCGAGCTGGACCGTGACCGCAAGCGCATGTTGGTCAAGGACACTCTGCGCCGCGTGTTGCGTCAGGGCATCAGCGCCGAGATGCGCCGCCTGACCCGCAACCTGCCGTTTCTGGCGACCTGCGCCAACGCCGCCCCCTTCATCGGGCTGTTCGGCACGGTCTGGGGCATCATGCATTCCTTCCACTCCATCGGGTTGCAGCAGTCCGCGGCGCTCGCCACCGTGGCCCCCGGCATCTCCGAGGCGCTCATCGCCACCGCCATCGGTCTGGGCGTGGCGATCCCCGCCACCATCGGCTACAACTTCTTCCTCGGAAAGCTCTCCGAAGTGGAAACCGGCATGATCGACTTTGCGGGCGCCTTCCTTAACCGCGCCGAGCGCGAGATCGCCTGGACCGGCAAATAGGAGGCCGTCATGGCTCTCAAGACCGGAAACGGCTACCTCGCGGAGATCAACGTCACGCCCTTCGTGGACGTGATGCTGGTTCTGCTCATCATATTCATGGTTACCGCGCCGCTCATGACGCAGGGCGTGGAGGTGGACCTGCCGCAGACGCGCTCCGTGCGAAATCTGCCGCAGGACAAGGATCACCTCGTCTTGAGCGTCAAGGCCGACGGGACCATCATGCTAGACAAGTACGAAGTGCCCGAAGGCGAACTGGGTGATTTCCTTCAGCGCCTCGTGGCCTCGCAGAACAAGCAGCTTTTTCTGCGCGCGGACAAGAGCGTGGCTTACGGCGTGGTGGTGGACGTGATGGGCGAAATCAAGGCCGCGGGCATCGACAAGCTCGGCATCGTGGCCGAGGAAAAGAAGGACGGAACGAAGCGCTAGCCCTCCGGGTTGCGTGATCATATCATGAGATATTTCGGCTTTCTTCTTTCTTTCCTGCTGCACGCGGGGCTTCTGGCGGTCGTAGTCTTCTGGGCCGACGTTCCCGACCAGAAGCTCGAACTGGACCGTCCTGCCTACACGGTGGATCTGGTGCAGCTAGCGCCCGCACCTCCGCCGCCGCCCGGCGAAAAATCTCCGAGCAAGAGCGATGCGACCCCGGCCCAGCCCATTATGCAGGCCGAAAAACAGCCCATGCAGTCCTCGGTCGAGCCTGTGAAGCCAGCGCCCAAGCCGAAACCGAAGCCCGAGGCCAAGCCCATCAGCGAGAAGACCAAGGAAAAGAAGGTCGTCGTCAAGAAGAAGGAAAAGCCTGAGCCGGAAAAGAAAACCGAACCGCTCAAGAAACCTGAAAAGAAGGCCGAGCCCAAGCCGGAACCCAAACCGGAGAAAAAACCGGAGCCCAAGCCCAAGCCGAAGCCGAAGCCAAAAAAGACTTCCGACGAACTTCTTGCCGATGCGCTCAGTGATGTGAAACAGGGCGTTCAGGCAGAGGATGATCAGGTTGCGGCTCAGCTCGACGACGAACTTGCCGCACTCCGGCAGGAGCAGGGCGGTGAGATATACTCTCACAAAGGCACACCCGGCGGCGTCGGGTCCGGACTGGCCGAAGTCTACGCCATGATCGTGGCCTCGGCCATCAAGGAAAACTGGCGCTATCCGTCTTTTGCCGGGGACGCCAACCTTGTCGCCAGCGTCGAGCTGACCATCGGCGATGACGGAACCATAGTTTCCTCCGAAATCCTTGAGGATTCGGGAAACATCGAATTCGACAACTCCACCCTGCGGGCCATTCGCGAGACCGAACGGGTCGAGCCGCCGAGCAGGGAGCAGGACAAGGTCATTGTCATCAATTTCAACAGCCAGGACCTCAACCAGTAGGGACGACATGAAACGACTCATCACCATATGCGCCGCGCTGGCCTTGACGCTGATCCTTGCCGCCGCGGCAGCAGCTCAGGAAACGCTTACCGTGGACATCTTCGGTCCCGGACAGCGCAAGGTAAACATGGTCATTCTGCCGCCCAGACCGCTGCAGGGCGAGCTGCCCCCCATGGCGCGGACCTTTGAAAAGACCGTCGAAAACAACCTTTCCTACCTCCCGTTTCTGGAGGAGACCGCCATGGACGAGCTCCTCGGCGGCGACCCCAGCACCGGGGTGAAATCCACTGAAATCGATTTCCGCCCCTTGCAGCTTGCCAAGATTGACCTCGTCATGACTTCCGGCTGGAAAAGCAACGGTCTCGAAGTTCGCGTCTACGACACCTTTGGCCGCCGCATGATCGTGGGCAAGGCCTACGGGAGGGTGACGCAGGACAACATCGTGGACATCGCGGACCGTTTCTGCTCTGCCTTCGTGGACGCCCTCACCGGCAAGAAGGCCTTTTTCGACTCTCCGCTGGCCTTCGTGCGTCAGCTCGGCAAGAGCAAGGAGATTTACACCGTTCTGCCACAGGGGCGCGAATTGACCCGCATCACCACCATGGGCGGATTCAACCTCGGCCCGGCATGGTCCCCGGACGGCTCCAGACTGGCCTTTACGCACATCGGCGAAAAGAGCCACTATCTCGGTGTTTATGAGAAAAAAACCGGCAAGACCGAGCTGTATACCGACAAGCTCGGGCAGTCCGTCATCAGCCCGGAGTTCATGCCCGGTGGCGGCCTCGCGGTGACCCTCAACCGTCACGGACACGCCGATATCTACAAGCTCGATTCCGCCTTCAAGCCCCAGCGTGCGCTCGTCAAGAGTTCGTTCATCGACGTATCTCCCAGCTTTGACCGCACCGGGCGGCACATGGTGTTCACCTCAGGCCGCGCGGGGAATCCGCACATCTACATGATGGACCTGCAAAGTGGAAAGATTCGCCGCATCACGCTTGACGGCAGCTACAACACACACCCCTGCATCAGCCCCGACGGACGCTATATCGCCTACAACCGACGCACGGGAAGCGGACACCGCATCTTCGTGCACGATCTGAAAACGTCGCGCGAACGGCAGGTCAGCTTCGGCCCGGGAAGCGACGAATATCCCGCTTTCGGCCCGGATGGATACTTCATCGCCTTTGCCTCGAACAGAAGCGGTCAATATCGGTTGTATCTGACCACAAGGCACGGTGATGCGGCGAAAATGATCAAAACCGGCTCCGGAGCGGCCTTCGCCCCGGCCTGGGATACCGCGTTGCAATAGTGTAACGGATTATCCCGGGGGTTGATTTTTGTTCAGTAAAGGGTAAATGATTCAAGTAATACCCAATCAGGATGTTTCACGCCGTCTATACGGCCCGGCTCAAGGAGTGGAGATGAATACCAGACTGACCCTCATCATGGCGATGATCCTTTGTTTCGCAATTACCGTGGGAGCCGGTTGCTCCACCAAAAGCGGTTCCAGCGTGCCTCCCGGGGCCACCGAAGTAAAAGTCGAGGATGATACCCCCGACGTTCAGCCAGAACCCGAACCGCCCATGGTTGAAGAGGATCAGTATGATCAGGCAGCCATCCGCGAAGCTAAAAAGCAGGAGGCAGTCGAGGAACTGGAGTTCATGATTCATTTCGCCTTCGACTCCTATGAGCTCTCCGAGCAGGCCCGTGACCTGCTCGCCATCAAGGCCAGACTCATGAAGGAGTACCCGGGCATGACCATGGTCATCGAAGGCTACTGCGACGAGCGAGGCACCGAAGAATACAACCTTGCCCTTGGAGAGAAACGTGCACGCGCAGCCTTCGAACACCTCGTCATCCTCGGCGTGGAACCCGAACGACTCAGCATCGTCAGCTTTGGCGAAGAGCGGCCCATCGACCCCGGTCATAACGAAACCGCATGGGCCAAAAACCGCCGCGACGAATTCAAGATCTCCTATTAGCTGATCCGACATCCCGAAGTGAAAAGCCTCGTGCAGTCTGCACGAGGCTTTTTTGTGTCAACGGCGAATCTTCGCAGTCATTTTCCGGACATGCGCTCCTGAAAGTAAACGCCCCGTGAACGAGCTTTTCTGCTTTTGGTCCGTACCTTGTTCCGAGGCCACTACTGCTGGACAGCAGATGTTATACAGAGGTCGTTTTCCCTTTGGCTGAATGAATATCATACAGCTTTGAAGGAAGGAAAAGAGGGCTACGGTGCATTGCTTCGAGGGCAATAATTGGCGCTCAATGGTCGCAACAGGACAAGTTTTTGGGAAATCAGGCCCCTTGACGAGCAAAAACTACTCCATGGTTTTGCTGTACATCTCCACGCGGTTCCGCCCGTTATTTTTCGCTGTGTAGAGCGCCATATCCGCACGTTTGAGCAGGACATCCACATCCGTGCAGCTGTCATCCAGCACAGCGAGACCAAGGCTGACCGTGAAATCCACTCTCTTGCCGTCGGGGAGATCAACAAATGCTTGCTCCAAATCCGCGCGAAGCCGCTCCGCTGCTAGCATGCCCCCTTCCTGGTCGGTCTCGGGAAGCCCGACTGCGAACTCCTCTCCACCGAAGCGCCCTATGATGTCTACATCACGCAAAACACCCTTTGCAGTTGCAGCGATGACCTTGAGCACCATGTCCCCCACGTCGTGGCCATATGTGTCGTTGACCGACTTGAACTTGTCCACGTCGAACATGATCAGTGAGAAAGGCCTGGGATAGCGAATGCTCCGTTCCATCTCACGTTCGATCAGTTCGATGAAGAAGCGACGGTTATGAAGCTTCGTCATGTCATCAGTGGTAGCCATGCGACGCAATAGCTCTTCCTGCACTCTGGACTCGGTGACGTCCCAGTTGACCCCAATCAGGAATTTGGGGGTGCCGTCCGCATCTTTTTGTACCAGCGCCGCCGCCTTGATGTATCGAATCTCGTCATCGGGCCAGACCACGCGAAATTCCGATTCCCAAAAACCGGTGTCTTCGGTCGCCTGTTGCAGGGACTGCTCTGCATCTTGAATATCTTCGGGGTGGACCCGGCTCTGCCACGCTTCATAGATAGCGTCGAATTCGTCGGGTTCCACACTGTAAATCCGGAACATCTGGTCGTCCCAGGTCAGCGCGTTGGTTTGTAGATTCCACTCCCAAACACCGATTTCCCCAGCCTTTGAAGCCAGCGTCAGGCGATCCGCGTAATGCCGAAGCTCCTGCTCAAGGCGCTTGCGCTCTGTAATGTCGCGCAAACTTCCCACAGCCAGGTAGGAATCTCCCAGTTTGAAAGAGGTGACGGACCGCTCCACTTGAAAGATCTCTCCGTTTTTACGGATTGCAGGCATTTCCATGACTGATCCTACAATTGGTCCTTCACCGGTTTTTGCGAACGCCTCCATGCCTTTACGTATCTGATGATGATATTTCTCCGGAGCAATGAGGGGATGGAGGGGGGTGCCGACGACCTCCTCTGCTTTCCAGCCGAACATTTCTTCAGCTGCGGGATTCCAAAATGTGATGGTATCGTTGACGTCCACAACAATAATGGCATCGTAGGAAGCCTCGGATATCGCTCTCATCTTTTCTTCACTGGCACGTAGCGCCTCCTCGGCTCGTACGCGTTCGGTCACGTCAAGAACAGTTCCCACCGCGTGCGTCGGCGTATCACCACCGTCAAGGCAAATGGTTTCGCCGCGCTCCTGAACGTGGCGAATCTCACCGTCTGGGCGGATAATCCGGTGATCCAAGGTATAGTTGGCGCACCTGTCCGTCGACGATTGAAACGCTTCGAGCACCATTTCCCTGTCGTCCGGATGAACCATTTCCATGAAGCTATCAAGGGTGGGCACAAGAGAGTTCCTGTCCACTCCGAAAATGCGGTAGGTTTCGTCCGACCACCATATTTTTTCCTCTAAAAAGTCCAGTCGCCAGCTGCCGAGGTGTGCGATGTACTGGGCCTGATTAAGGTTCTGCTGAACAGTCTGGATTGTGTGATCCCGCTTTACAGAACGGTACACGCCAAAACTGAAGACGACCAACATCAGGCCCATAAGGGTGTGTACATAAAATGCCAGAGGAGGAGTGCTTGTCCAGCCACCTTGCGGAATAGCCGCGAGGACCCAGTTCCCAGACGGAAACGTGACGGACATGCGCACGGCATCTTTGCGTGTGAAGAGTTGTGAGTCGCCGAAAAAGATATCACCTTCCATTCCCAAGCCGTCAACGCCGCGAATCGCGAAATTCAGACCTGAGGTGTCGACGCTCACAGTCTTAAAAAGTTTGTCAACATCGATAACCGCAGAAACAATACCCCAAAACTCTGCTTTTCCTTCAGTCTCGACATAAACCGGAGCGCGACCAATGAGTCCGGTTCCTCCCTGAATCAGTTTAAGGGGGCCTGCTATGACTATTTCCTTGGTCCTCTTGGCCTTTCTGGCCTGTGCCCATTGGTTGGGCAAATTTCGATAGTCAACACCTAGAATCTTTCGGTTGCCTTCAAGCGGATACACGAAGCGCATCACGAAGTCGGGCGCAGCTGCGAGATTCATCAAGAGGTTGTCTCCGCTCAGCACGCCCTTAGCGTATCTGGCGAACTCCTGCTGCGTCAGGTCGGGAGCAATGGCGATGTAATTTGCCGTCCCCTGAACCAGAAGCAGATTCTTGGTGACTTCTTTTTCCAGTTGGGCTCTGAAGGCGGCAAGTTGTAGCGAGGTCTCCACCCTTTGATCATTCAAATGGCGTCTGGAAAGCTGGCCTACTAGAAAAACGTCCAACGCCAGAATGCAGATGGCAAGGAGGGCGATCCGGAACAACACTTTTTTTATCAACATGACCTCCAGTGAACGACATCCTGACGTCAGGATTCACCAAAAATGACCGGGACATACTCAACAGAAGTCCTCCGGGTGCATGTGTTGGTCATTTCAAAAAACACTTTTAAGCGGTTCTGATTCCGGCTTACTCACAGCCCCACGGGCAAGGGCCCGGCAGGATTTGAATCCCAGTTATACGCAACGGCTTATTGTCCAGTATCGCCGGATTCCCGACATCTTTCAAGCTACCGGGGGTTAAGTATTACTCGGAGGCAAAGCTGCCGCCCAGCTCGTTAAGTGTCTATCCAGTGTGTCTTAATGATGAACTGAACAGCAATGATACCATTTCATAAAAGATAACAAACTGTTTTTAAAAACTATGCGGTCAAATGAGCCTTCATGTCTCTCTCGGTCATTGCTGCAGTGCTTGGTTGACGGGAGAGGGTGCTTTATTGGGAGTTCTGGAAGGGGAGTGTGTGCTATGGAGGAGTTCCGTTTGATGAAACTCTGCTAACGGAGTTCGTCAGCCAAGACGCACAGAACATAAATTCCGTCAGCGGGGTTGCAGCTTGGACGCAGGTTATGCTGCCGCATGGAACCGGTAGCTGCAACCCCGCTGACAACGCAGGGATTCCAAAGGGGGCCCGCCCCTTTGGTCCGCCCGAAGGGCACGCCGAAGACTCCTTCTACAGCAAGATGTAATAAAACAATCCCAGACAGATTGCGGCGTAGAAACCTGCAGCGACGTCGTCGATCATGACGCCAAGTCCGTCTTCGAAGGCGGTTTCGAGGTTTTTTACGGGCCATGGCTTGAGGATGTCGAAGAGTCGAAACAATCCGAAGCCCAGAAGGTAGAGGAGCGGGGTGAGTTCGGGGAACAGGCAATAGGTGGCCCAGAGGCCAAGCAATTCGTCTACGACGATGCTGCCGGGGTCTTTGCTGGCGGTAATGCGTTCTGTTCTGGTGGCGGCCCATGTGCCGACGCCGAGGATGATAAGCAGCACGGCCAGCCTTCCGGGGATGTTCAGGGGCATGAAGAGTACCGGGGCGAGCAGCATGGCCGCGAGGGATCCCCAGGTTCCGGGGGCGGGCTTGAGGTAGCCGCTGTAGCCGACGCTGGATATGAAGAGTGCGAGACGGTTTTTGATCTGTTCGTTTTTCATGGGGTCGGGTTTACTTGTTGGGTGACGGTTGGGCAAGCATGGAAATGAAAAGGGGCACCGCGGGGTGCCCCTGATTGGTCTAGGCTTCGATCTTGGTGCCGAGCAGTTCGAGGAATTTGCGAATCCACTCGGGGTGCGCGGGCCATGCGGCGGCGGTGACGAGGTTGCCGTCAACGTAGGCGTCGCTGAAGGTCTCGTTCTGGCTGATCCAGCAGCCGCCGGCGACTTCTATTTCCGGTTTGACGGCGGGGTATGCCATGCCCGAGCGGTCTTTCATGACGCCTGCTGCCACGAGAATCTGCTGGCCGTGGCAGACTGAGGCGACGGGCTTGTCGGTCTCGAAGAAGTGGCGGGTGAATTCGAGCACTTTTTCGTTGAGGCGCAGGTATTCGGGGGCCCGCCCGCCGGGGATGACGAGGGCGTCGTAGTCGGCGGGGTTCACTTTGTCGAAGTCGAAGGTGAGCATGAAATTGTGGCCGCGTTTTTCAGTGTAGGTCTGGTCGCCTTCAAAGTCGTGGATGGAGGTCTTCACGGTATCCCCGGACTTTTTGTCGGGGCATACGGCGTGAACTTCGTGGCCGACCATCGTCAGCATTTGAAAGGGGACCATTACTTCGTAATCTTCGACGAAATCGCCGACGAGCATGAGAATTTTCTTGGCCATTTGTTAGCTCCTTTTCATTAGGTTCAGAGAACGCGGGAAGTATAGCGCAATTTTCTGGTGATGCAACCAACGAGAACGCCCCGGTCGCGACGAATCGTGACCGGGGCGTGAAGATTCTGTTCGGGCTGTCTAGCCGAAGGTGCGTTTGAAGAGATTTTCGATGGCTTTGCGGCCGTTTTCTTCGAGGAAGCGGGTTCCGGTGCCGCAGAAGTGGCGGTGGCCGATGACTGGCTCGGCGCATTCATCCCATTCCCCCTTGTCATGGTTCCAGCTGAACCAGCCGTCGCGAATCTGGCCGAAGGCGTAGAGGGGTTTGTTGCAGATCTTGGCGAACTCGGCGCCCCAGCCGGTGCCGCCCTTGATGGTGCCATCCTCGCGCAGGGTGCCGACGACGAAGACTTCGTGGCTGCTGTCCACCTGATACATGATGGTCTGAAGCACAGAGCGCATCAGCTTTGCGTTGGTGAATTTGCGATGCAGCAGATTGGAGACGTAGTGCAGGCTGACGTCCTTGCGTGCGAGCTCTTCCGGGGTGAGCGGGCGCAGTCCGCGCGTACGGGCAGGGGAGTGCCCGTCGAAAGTGAAGTTGACCTCGTTCAGGCCGTACTGTTCCGCCATTTCGCCGAAAAAGGCTTCCGCGCCGTTGGCACCGCCGCTGAACAGGGTATATTCCTTGGGATCTGCCACGTCATGCTCCTTGTCGAGGTTTATATGAACCTGGACGTGTTCCGCTTTCCTGTGCGGGAGAACGTCCTGCCAGCCTTTGGGTTCGATGAAGGGACCGGCGTATTTCGTTGAACCGGTCGCTCCGAATTCGCATTGTCCTGAGGATTAACACAATTTGTCTGCCCGGCGTCAAGTGTTCCTTGCATCGGAAGCGGTGGAACCTGACCGGACCGGCAGCGCCATTTCGTGCCAGCGGGCTCCGCCGTGCGTGCTGGAGGACAGGCCCCTGTTGTGAAAGCCGAGCCGCTCATAAAAGGAAACGAGGTCGTGCTTGCACAGCAGCAGGATGGCCTGCCGTGACTGTCTGGCTGCCGCGGCGATGAATTCGCGCATGAGAGAGGCGGCGATGCCCCTGCCTTGATATTCCGGCAGTACGCTCAGGCTGAAGATGACAACGTTTTTTCCATCGTCGTTGTGGCCCACAAGTTTTTTGAATGCTTCATCGGTGATGTCTTCCTTGTGGGTGGCGCCGCTGTTGACCTGCCCGACTATCATTCCGTCCCATTCCGCAACGAGAAACCCTTGGGGGAAGCGTTCGATGCGGGTGCGAATCCCTTCTGCGTCGGCGGCCTCGTCCGGAGGAAAGCAGGCCTGTTCGACGGCAAGGCAGGCATTAAGATCATCGGGGCGAACTGTACGAATGGTCATCCGGCTCACGTGTGGTTTCGGAGGAGAGCCTCTTTCAAGTGGGTGCGTCTGGAGTGTTGTATGGTCGCATGACTCTTTCGAAAAATGTTTTCTGTAAGGGAGCATCCAGAACAGACAGGCTACGACCCAGACGACACTGCCAATCAGGGAGAGGCTGTCGCCGTTTTTTAGGCTGGAAATGATGAAGAACACACCGGAAAGACTAAATCCCGTGAGGGCTGAAAGTTCATATTTCCAATCGTTATTCTTATTGCCGGGTTTTTTCATGGAAGCATCACGAGTGCGGGAATCACTCCCGGTGTCCGGAGAGTGACAGGCGGGCTCTTTTGGCATTCTGCATTTCTCCCTGTGCTATCTTGAGCGGGCTGAAGCGAGCGGTTCACGCGCAATGATGAATATGGGGTCGGCCTATCCGGACTGAATGATATCATACTCCAGCAACGTCTCCAGCAGTTCTGCCAAAGGCAAGCCCACGACGTTGGTGTACGAACCGGAAATCTCGGTCACCAGAAAGGTCCCGATGCCCTGAATGGCGTATGCTCCGGCCTTGTCCGCGGGTTCGCCCGTGGCGATGTAGGAGAGAAGCTCCTCACGGGAGGACTCGCGCATGCAGACTTCCGTCTCCGCAGCGAATGTCACCGGCTCCCGGTCAGGAAAAAGGACGGCGACGCCGGTTACCACCTGATGTGTCTGCCCGGACAGCGCCGTGAGCATGCGCAGGGCGTCGGCGTCGTCAGCCGGTTTGCCCATTATCTGGTCTTCCAGAGCCACCACCGTGTCCGAGCCGACCACGATGGAATCCAAATGTCGTCCGGCCACCTCTCGCGCCTTGGTCTCAGCCATGCGAACCGCATAGGCGGCAGGGGATTCTCCGGTCTCGGGGCGGGGTTCGTCTGCTTCGCTGGGGGCAACCGAGAATTCGATGCCCAGATTTTCGAGCAGTTCGCGTCGTCTGGGAGATGCGGAGCCGAGCGTGATCGTCTTTTTCGCCTTGAACGGGCCGGGGTGCTGCTGATTGTTTTCCATGCGCGCTTCATGACCGGAAACGGTCCCGGAGTCAATGCGAGGCCGTCGGAATTCCGCCGCGAAAAATGATAGTCCTTTTTCGTTTCTTAATATTTATCAATATTTCAGAGTATTGAGTCGTTGGCAGAGTAATTGCTAGCAAGCAGATGAAAACCAGCGGAGGACAGATGCAGGAATATTTCTCCGACATGAAAGCCGATCCCCTCGAGGCTTCCGCCGTGCAGGAGCAAAACGGGGACTGGGCCACGTCCTGGGCGGATTTGATGATGGTCATGTTCGTCCTTTTCACCGTGCTCTTCGTCTATGCGGGCAACAAGGCGGACCTCAAGGTCCTCTTCAGCCCCGATACGGCGGAGCGAGCGCGTGATACCACCTCCATCGACCCGCTGCTCGGCCTCATCGGCAACCTGAGCGGGCTCGCCGATTCGTCCAACTCGGTGAACGGTCCCGCAGGCTATCAGGGCGAGATCGTTTACAAGGCCCGCGACAATGCGGTGACGGTGCTGCGCGAAGGGGATTCCCTGCGCGTGATCATGCGCGGGGACATTTTCTTCGCTCCCGGCGGGGAGTCGCTTCTGAGCGGGGCGGATGAGTACCTCGACGAGATCGGCGGCATTTTGCGCACAACGCAGGGCAACGCCATGGTCGTGGGCTACGCCGATGCCACGGAGCTGGAAGGGGCGAGCGGATTCAGCCTCTCCGCCGGAAGGGCGGAGTCCGTTGCGAATCGGCTGGTCGGACGTTACGGCATGCGCCCCGAACGAATCGCCGTGACCGGGCGCGGAGCATACTCTCCGGACGTGCCAACATATCTTGAAGAGAGCGCGGACCTGAATCGCCGCGTGGAAATCATAATGATGACGAGATAGGGAGAATGAGATCATGAACATGAAAAGCGCATTGATTACCGGCGTGTGCCTGCTCGTCTTCCTCGGAAGTTTTCTGCTTTCGGGCAGTGCGACAGTCTATCTGAATCTTGCCGCCTTCATGGTGGTGAGCTCCGGAGTGGCGGCGGCGATGTTGCTCGGCAACCCGCTTTCACGTCTGCGGGAGGCGTTCTCCGCCGCGGCGCGGTCCTATTCCGCAGATTCGGCCACGCACGGTGAAATCGTCAGGACGCTGCTGGACCTCTCCGTCAAGAGCAAGATTGACGGCCTGCTCTCGCTGGAAAAGAAGGAGCACGAGGCCACAAGCTCGTTTCTCAAGAGCGGCCTGATCCTTCTCGTGGACAACTATTCCGAAGAGGAAATGCGCGACTGCCTGAGTGCGGAGATGCACTTCTTCAAGCTGCGTCAGGAGCGCTGCGAGCGGGTGTTCCGGACCATGGCGCGGCTCGCTCCTGCCTTCGGCGTCGCGGGGAGCGTCATCGGCCTTGTGGGAATGCTCATGGGCCTCAATGATACCGCCGCCATTTTGACGCACATCCCCGTCGCGCTGATCTCCACCCTGTACGGGCTGGTCATCGGCAACCTGCTTTTCGCTCCGGTGGCTGACAGGATCAATGACGCAACGCGCAATGAACTGCTCAACCAGAAGCTCATCCTCGAAGGCGTGGTGGCCATCGCCAAGGAACAGAACCCCTACAAGCTCGAACGCAAGCTCGCATCGTTCCTGCCGCCCGAAGAGCGCAGCGGCAACGTGGAGGTCCTGCGCGGCATCACTCGAAAGTACATCCAGCGCCGCAAGAAAGAAGCGGCAGAGGCAGAGAAGACGGAGACGGAAGAGTCCACCTCCCGCAAGGGAGCGGATAACGCCGAGCCGCTGGCCGAGGCTGTCTAGCTTCCGGGGGCAGGCTCAATGCAATAAAGCGAACATTGCGGCCCGCCGTTTTACCGGCGGGCCGTTTTCTTTTGCCTTGAAGGGGCATCATATCAGTATTGATCGGAAGTTTCGCTTTTTGCCCGGATATGCTAGTCGGGTTTTTCATGCAGAATACTACTTCCGTAAAGGTTTTCGTTGCCGATGTCGGGGGGACGTCCGCCCGCTTCGGCCTCTTCAGCGGTGACTCGGACAGATTCGAACTGGTCCGGGCGGAGCGGATGCCGGTGGAAGAGGCGGCTTCCTTTCCCGACCTGTTGAGCAGGGCCGCGGACATGGGTTTTCCAACAGGGCCGGATGCGGTGGATGCAGCCGTGTTCGCCGTCCCTGGTCCCGTGCGAGGCGGCAGGGCAGCGCTACCGAACCTTCCGTGGGATGCCGACGAAGAAGATGCCGGAGCGTGGTCGGGGCGCTGCCGCCTGATAAACGACTTTGAGGCGCAGGCGAGGGCCTGCATGACGCCGTCGGTAGAAGGAGCTGAATGTATCCACGCGGGGGATCCGGACCCCGAGGGGACGCTCGCGGTCATCGGCGCGGGCACCGGGCTGGGGCACGCCGCCGTCGTGCGGTGTTGCGAAGAGTGGGTCCCCATGCTTTCCGAAGCGGGACATGCGGTGTTTCCGTTGTTGGACGAAGAGGAGCTCTGGTTTTCCGAGTTTGTCAGACGGCGCGGCGGGCGGTGCCCCAGCGTCGGGGACGACATGGTGAGCGGGAGCGGGCTGGCGTTGCTGCACGAATTTTTGACGGGAGAGAGCGTCACGCCGCAGCAGGCCGGGGAGCGGTTGGACCCGAACGGTCCTGTGGCCGAGACGTTTTCCAAGTTTTATGGACGCGCCTGCCGCAACTGGGTGCTTTCATGCAACGCCACGGCCGGGCTGGTCGTGTGCGGGGGAGTGGCGGCGCATAGCCCTGAGCTGGTGCGTTCCGTTCCATTTCAGGAGAGTTTCTTCGGCCGGGATGATTACACCGGATACATGCGGGCCGTTCGGGTGCGTCTGAACGTGGATTCATACGCAGGTCTGCACGGCGCGGCTCAGGCTGCGTTTCATTATCTGCAAAACGGAGACTAGACATGGCGAAACGCGATTACGATATCGGCATCATCGGCGGCGGGGCAGCCGGTCTCACCGTAGCCTCCGGAGCGGCGCAGCTCGGGGTGAAGGTCCTGCTTGTAGAACGCGAGGAAAAGCTCGGTGGAGACTGTCTTCACTACGGCTGTGTACCCAGCAAGACACTCATCAAGACAGCCAAGGTCTATCATCAAATGAAAAACGCCCGACGCTGGGGCCTGCCCGAGGTGACGCCGCAAGCTGTGGACATGCGCTCGGTCTCGGAACGCATCCGTTCCGTCATAGACCGTATTCAGGAGCATGATTCAGAGGAACGGTTCTGCTCGCTCGGTGCAAGGATAGAATACGGCGAAGCACGCTTTCGGGACGAGCACACCGTCGAATACGGGAAAGGCCCCGTTACGGCTGACAAGTGGGTGATCGCCACCGGCTCTTCGCCCTCGGCTCCTCCCGTCCCGGGGCTGGACGGAGTGCCGTACTGGACAAACAAGGATATTTTTTCACTTCGGGAACTCCCCGCATCGCTGACCGTGCTCGGTGGCGGCCCCATCGCCTGCGAGATGGCCCAGGCCTTTGCCCGGCTCGGGTCGCATGTCACCGTCATTCAGCGCAGTGACAGAATCCTTACCAACGAGGACCCGGACATGGCGACCTTTGTTCGGGAATCCATGGAGCGCGACGGGGTGCGCTTCGAGCTTGGGACTTCCCTGAAAGAAGTTCGGCATGGCGACGATGGCTTCGAGGTTGAGTATGCTCAGGGAGAAAACGAATTTTCCGTGCGCTCGGAGCGGCTGCTTGTAGCCCTCGGACGCAAGCCGAACATTGACGGGATGGGGTTGGAGCAGCTCGGGGTCGAAGTCGACCGCAAAGGCATTCTGGTGGATGACCGCATGCGTACCGGCGTGAAGCACATCTATGCGGCGGGGGACGTTACCGGCAGGCACCAGTTCACCCACGCTGCCGGATATGAAGGGGGCATCGTCATCTCCAACGCTGTCTTCAGGCTGCCGCGCAAGGCGGATTACACATGGCTGCCGCACTGCACCTACACCGACCCGGAGCTTGCCTCCGTCGGCATGAACGAGGCGCAGGCCAAGGCCGCCGGGGTGGAATACTCGGTGCGACGCGAGTGGTTCTCGGGCAATGACCGCGCTCTTGCCGAAGGAGAGGAGGAGGGGTGCCTCAAGCTCCTGCTGGACAGGAAGGACAGACCGATCGGCGTGCAGATCTGCGGCGCGCATGCAGGGGAGCTTTCCGGGGAGTGGGTGGCCGCGCTCAACGGCAAGGTGGGACTGACCGATCTGGCCGGAGCGGTGCACCCGTATCCCACGCTGACCGAGATCACCAAGCGGGTCGGCGGCAGTGTTCTTTCGGAGAAACTTTTTTCCGAAACCGTGCGCAAAACCCTGCATTTCATATTTGACTACAAGGGGCGCGCCTGCGCTCTTGATAATCGGAGCAAAAAAGAATAATAACCCCCCTTTCCGATAATCATACGGGGGAGAACGAGCGTGCCCAACAGCGAGAGATACAAGAAGATGTTCCCGGTTTCATGGGAGCAGTTGCACCGGGATTGCCGAGCCTTGTCGTGGCGTCTCGTGGAACACGGCCCCTGGAAGGGCATCATCGCCATCACGCGCGGGGGCCTCGTGCCAGCCGCCATCATCGCTCGCGAGTTGGATATCAGGCTCGTGGACACCATCTGTCTCGCCAGCTACGACTGGCAGAGCCAGGGCGAGGCCAGTATCATAAAGAATGTCGAGAACGACGGGGAAGGGTGGCTGCTGATCGACGATCTGGTGGATACCGGAAAGACCGCGAAGATCGCCCGGGACATGGTGCCCAACGCGCACTTCGCCACCGTCTACGCAAAGCCCGAAGGGCGTCCGCTGGTCGAGACTTTTATCACGGAAGTCAGCCAGGATACATGGATTCTGTTTCCGTGGGATTCCCAGCCTCAGTTCATACAGCCCATCGTGACGCTCGACTAATCAGTTGCGGGATGAAAGTCCCGGCGGCGCGGGTTGATGCATTGCGCAAATCCGGTTGCTGGGCTATTGCCAGTATACAATTTCAAATGGAGGGGTTCCATGAAACGTTTCGCGAGGTTCTTTGCCGTTGCCGCCTGTGCGGTGATGCTGCTGGCTCTTGCCGCCTGCTCCGGCGGTGAGCAGAAGGCCGAGGAAAAGCCCGCCGAGAAGGCTGAAAAGGCCGCTTCGGCAGAGAAGGAAGACCAGCTCAAGGTCGGTTTCGTCTACGTCTCCCCCGTGGGTGACGCAGGCTACTCCTACGCTCACGACCTGGGCCGCAAGGCCGTGGCCGAGATGCCGGGCGTGAAGACATCCTTCGTCGAGTCCGTCATGGAAGGCGCCGACTCCGAGCGCGTCATCCGCAACATGGCCAACAACGGTTTCGACCTGGTCTTCACCACCAGCTTCGGCTACATGGACCCGACCAAGCGCGTTGCCAAGGAATTCCCCGACGTCGCCTTCATGCACTGCTCCGGCTTCAAGAAGGCCGAGAACATGAGCAACTACTTCGGCCGCATGTATCAGGCCCGCTACCTCACCGGCCTCGTCGCCGGTTCCATGACCGAAGGAAACAAGATCGGTTACGTTGCCGCATTCCCCATTCCGGAAGTCATCCGCGGCATCAACGCCTTCACCCTCGGCGTACGCGAGGCCAACCCCGAGGCGCAGGTCCGGGTGGTCTGGACCAAGACCTGGTACGACCCGGCGCTCGAAAAGGACGCCGCCATCTCCCTGCTGGACGTGGGTTGCGACGTCATCGCCCAGCATCAGGACTCGCCCGGCCCGCAGGAAGCCGCACAGGAACGCGGCAAGTACTCCGTGGGATACAACTCCGACATGTCCGCCTTCGCTCCCAAGGCGCACCTGACCGCGGCCGTCTGGAACTGGGCTCCCGTCTACAAGGAGACCGTCAAGAAGGTTCAGGAAGGCACCTGGGAAGGCAACCAGTCCCTGTGGTGGGGCATGGAAAAGGGCGTCGTGGACATCGCTCCCATGGGCGAAATGGTCCCCGCCGACGTCAAGAAACTTGTTGAAGAAAAGAAAGCCGAACTCGAAGGCGGCAAGGACATCGTCTTCACCGGCCCCATCAAAAACCAGAAGGGCGAAGTGGTCATCCCCGAGGGTGAAAAGGCCGATGACGGCCAGCTCCTGGGCATGAACTACTTCGTCGAAGGCGTTATCGGCAACACCGAATAACGACCATCAAGTACGCTTATGACGCTTGGACTCAAGCTGAAAAAGCGCGATGAACCCTGGAAGTGGGGCGCCCCGGTAATCCTCGTGGGCGCCCTGCTCTTTTCCTTCCTTATCAGTGCACTGCTGCTGGAGGGACAGGGTCAGAACGCTTTGGAAGGCCTCAGTATTCTATGGAGCGGCGCTTTCGGAAGCGCCTACGCCTTTCAGGGGACCTTCCTGAAGGCGGTGCCGATTTTCATGTGTTCGCTCGGCGTAGCCGTGGCGTTCCGCATGCAGATATGGAACATCGGGGCCGAAGGGCAGTTCGCCCTCGGCGCCATCGGCGCGACGTGGATGGCCCTGAGCTTTCCCGACATGCCGTGGTACGGCCAGCTGCCGCTCATGTTCTTCATGGCCTTTCTGTTCGGGGCGTTCTGGGCCTTCATCCCGGCCTTTCTGCGCCTCAAGCTGCACGTCAACGAAATTATCTCCACCCTGATGCTCAACTACATCGCCATCCTGCTGCTCGAGTATCTCGTGTTCGGCGTGTGGCGCGACCCGTCGAGCTTCGGCTTCCCCATGACAGCGGAATTTTCAGCAGGCGGCGTGATCGCCGGAATCGCCGGGACCCGTTACCACTGGGGCATCGTTTTCTGCGCCATTGTCGGCGTTCTGCTGTGGGCCTTCATGCGTTTCACCCGCATGGGCTTCGAGCTCAAGGCGAGCGGAGAAGGCCCGCGCGTTGCCCGCTATGCCGGGATGCCCTACGGCTTTCTCGTCATCTTTGTCATGTGCGTCTCCGGCGGACTGGCCGGGTGGGCCGGGTGCATCGAGACTTCCGCCATCCTCGGCAGGCTTCAGCCGAGCCTCATGGTCGGCTACGGGTACACCGCCATCGTCGTTGCCTGGCTCGCGCGTCTTGAGCCGCGCAACATCGCTTTCGCTTCGCTGCTTCTGGCCGCGCTTCGCGTCGGGGTCGAGAACATGCAGCTTCAGATGCAGATTCCCGCGGCCTTTGGTGAAATCATGGAGGGCGTCATCCTGCTCTCCGTTCTCGCCGGACAGTTTTTCCTGAGCTACAGTCTGGAGCGGGTGTCCGACTCCGCACAGGAGGCATAGACAGATATGACCGAACTGATCATTCCCCTGTTGGCCGCCACCGTGCAGTCCGGAACGCCCGTGCTCTACGCCACGCTTGGCGAGATGTTTACCGAGAAGGGCGGCATCCTCAATCTGGGCGTGGAAGGCATGCTGAGCGTAGCCGCGCTCGCCGCGTTCCTGACCACCTACATGACCGGATCCCCTTGGCTCGGTTTTTTCGCGGGCGGCGCTGCAGGAGCTTTCATGGCTCTGTTGCACGCCGTGGTGTGCATCAGCTTTTTGGGCAATCAGGTCGTTTCCGGCCTCGCCCTGACCATCTTCGGCCTTGGGCTGACCAAATTCCTCGGCACGCCCTACATCGGGCAGTCCGCGCCCGGGTTCTCCAAGTTCGCGTTCCCTGTGCTGTCTTCCATCCCCTATATCGGGGACATCTTCTTCAAGCAGGACGCGCTGGTCTACGTGTCGTTCATCGTTCCGTTCATTTTCTGGTTCTTCTTCAGGCGCACGAGCCTCGGCATGGCCGTGACCGCCACTGGCGAGTATCCGCAGGCCGCGGCGGCCGCCGGACTCAAGCCCATGCTGCTTCGCTACTTCGCAGTCTGCACCGGCGGCTTCCTCGTCGGGCTTGGCGGTGGCTACCTCTCGCTGGCGTACACGCATCTTTGGACCAACGGTCTCTCCGGCGGACGCGGCTGGATCGCGGTTGCGCTCGTCATCTTTGCGTTCTGGCGTCCGGGTCGCGCCGTCATCGGCGCCTACCTCTTCGGCGGTGTCATGGCGTTTCAGCTCCGGCTTCAGGCATCCGGCACCAACCTGCCGTCGTCGCTTCTGCTCATGCTTCCCTACGCGCTGACCATTATCGTGCTTGTGCTTTCCGCTTTCCGGGGCAGGGGAGCAGAGGCGCCCGCAGCGCTGGGAACCAACATCGAACCCGAGGGCTAGGCCGTGGAAAGCAAGTATCCGTCCCGCGACCGCAAGCCGTTTTCCGAACTCGGCGAAACTCCCGCCGTGCGGCTGGTGAACCTCACCAAGCGTTTCGGCAAGGTGGTCGCCAACGACAGCATCAATCTCGACATTCACGCCGGACGCATCAAGGCCCTTCTGGGCGAGAACGGCGCCGGCAAATCCACCATGATGAGCATGCTCGCGGGCCGCTACAAGCCTGACGAGGGATACATCGAGATCGACGGAGAGCCCGTTTCCTTCTCCTCGTCCAAGGACGCGCTGGATGCCGGGATCGGCATGGTCTATCAGCACTTCATGCTCGTTGAATCCATGACCGTTGCGGAGAACGTCCTGCTCGGGCAGGAAGGAAAATTCTTCGTGAATCCAAGGGAGATGGTGGAGCGCGTCCGCGACATAGCGGAGCAGTACGGGCTGGACATCAACCCCGCAGCGCGCATCTGCGATCTCTCCATGGGCGAGAAGCAGCGGGTCGAGATTCTCAAGCTCCTGTACCGAGAGTCGCGCATTCTCATTTTCGACGAACCCACCGCCGTCCTCACCCCGGAGGAGACCGTCCGCCTTTTCGAGGCGCTCTGGAAGATGGCGGATCAGGGCAAGTCCATCGTCTTCATCAGTCACAAGCTCGAAGAGGTCATCGCGCTGGCGGACGAGATCGCCATTCTGCGTCGCGGCCGCATCGAAGGCGTGGTCGACCCTGCCTCCATCGAGTCCAAGGCCGATCTGGCCCGCCGCATGGTGGGTAAGGAAGTGCTTCTGGAGATTGACCGTGAACCCATGGAACCCGGGGAAGAGGTGCTCGACGTGCGCAACCTCACCGGCATGGGGCTGGAGGACGTGAATTTCAACATTCGTCAGGGCGAGGTGCTGGCCATCGTGGGTGTGGCGGGCAACGGCCAGAAAGCACTCATCGAGGCGATCTGCGGCCTGCGAAAACCTCCCCGCGACACCATTTTCATCAACCGCAAGCCGTGGCGCAAGTTCTTTGCTGAGTCCACGTGGAAGCGTTCGCTTTCCTATATCCCCGAAGATCGCCTCGGCCTTGCAACGCTGAAGAACCAGAACCTCGTGGACAACCTGCTCCTGACCACGCGAAAAGGCTTCGCCTTCGGCCCGTGGCTGGACAAGAAGAAGGCCGCCAGCAAGGCCAAGGACCTCATCAAGAAGTTCGACATCCGGCCGCCGAAGATCACCGCGCTGGCCTGGCAGCTTTCCGGCGGCAACCTCCAGAAGACCGTCCTTGCGCGCGAACTCTTTCGCGAGCCGGTATTGATCGTGGCGGAGCAGCCTTCGCAGGGGCTTGATGTTTCCGCCACGGAAGAAGTCTGGAAAAGGTTGCTGGAAGTTCGCGAAATGGCAGGGGTTCTGCTTGTGACGGGTGACCTGAACGAAGCATTACAGCTTGCCGACAGGGTTGCGGTCATATATAGAGGCCGAATTCTGGGTATGTTGCCCACGGGCGACGAAAAGACTCCGGGAAGGATCGGGCCGCTTATGGCTGGCCTGAGTGAAGAATAGTGCAAGGGTCGGACTTTGTTCGGCTTTTGGTCGGAAACGGTTAGTATTCAACCAAGGAGGAGAGGCATGAAAAGAATGTTCAAACTGCTGGTGGCCGTCATGGCCATGGTCATGGTGCTCGGCGTCGCGGCCGCCAACGCCGAAGGCATGCTGGAGCGCGTGAAGGAAGCCGGTGTGGTCACCGTCGGCAACAGCCCCGACTACCCGCCGTACGAAAACATGGACGGCGACAAGCGCGTCGGGTTCGACATCGACCTCATGGAAGCCATCGGCGACAAGATGGGCATCGAGATCGAGTGGAGAACCATGGGCTTCGACACCATCATTTCCGCTGTTACCATGGGCCAGGTCGACCTCGGCTGCTCCGGCTTCGGAATCACCGAAGACCGCAAGCGCAGCGTTGACTTCACTGATCCGTACTACCGCTCCGGTCAGGTCATCGTGACCCGCAAGGGCGCCGACATCAAGGCCGGCAAGGACCTCGCCGGAAAGCGCGTAGCCGCTCAGCTCGGCACCACCTGCGTGGAAGCCGCCCGCAAGGTCGACGGCGCCGAAGTGGTGGAGCCGGAAACCTGGTCCGTCGCCTTCATGATGCTCAAGACCGAAGCTGTGGACGCCGTCGTCGCCGACATCCCGGTTGCGGAAGAATACGCCAAGAAGCAGGGCTTCGTGATTGCTCCGGAGCCGCTGACCGAAGAGCTCAACGCCATCATCGTGCCCAAGGGCAACCCCGAGATGGTCAAGGCTCTCAACGCCGCTCTCGCCGAGATTCGTGAGGAAGGCACTCACGCCAAGCTCGTCGAAAAATGGATGAAGTAAGCTAGCGCATGACGCTCCGGCCGGAAGGATTCGTCCTTCCGGCCTTTTCGCGTCCAAGCGCCCGGGGGAACCGTGGACTTTTCTCTTGTATTCGAACATTACGATCTTTTTCTCAAAGGTGCGCTGAACACGCTGAAGATCACTCTGGGCGCGCTTTCGCTCGGCCTTGTGCTCGGCACCCTGGCCGGGACCAGCCGCATCAGCCGCAACGTGTTCATGCGCTACGCCGCGGACATCTACATTCAGGTCATTCGCGGCACCCCCATGCTGTTGCAGATCTACTTTTTCTTCTTCGGCCTGCCCCAGCTCTTCATGGTGCTTTTCGACGTCAGGCTGCCGCAGGATCCGCTCTGGCTCGGGATGCTGGCTCTGGGAATCAACTCCGGTGCTTATACGGCAGAAATCATCCGTGCAGGTATCCTGTCCATCGATCGCGGTCAGATGGAGGCCGCGCGCTGTTCCGGCCTGACACACCGGCAGGCCATGATTTCCGTCATCCTGCCGCAAGCGTTTCGGCGCATGATTCCGCCACTCTGCAACGAACTCATCGTGCTGCTGAAGGACTCCTCGCTGGTGTCCGTGGTCGGGTTCGGCGAGCTCATGTACACCTCCAAGGTGCTCGGAGCGAAATACTACACCTTCGTGCCGTTCCTGTTCGGCGCAGGCTTTATCTACCTCACCTGCACCTTCACCTTCGCCAAGATCCTCGACTATGTGGAGCGAAGGCTGAACGCAGGCAGCTCAAGAGACGACGACAAGCAGATCGTCGACCTCGGTTAAAACGAAAGCCCCCGGTCCTCCGGGGGCTTTCTTGTTTCTACGTACTTTGATTGGGAATCATCAATGAAAATAGAAATAGGTGACCTTCACGCTTTCTTGTTTTCTGGCTGCCACGGCTCTTTAAACTGGACGTGAAGCGTTTCGGCATCCCTTTCACTGTTATCAGAAGATTTTTTGCGTGCCTGCGCTTCGAGCAGGAAGTGTTGATTATGCAGATTGTCACCGAGAGAATTCGGTGACTATTGTATGACACGATTTAAGAAAAAAGTCAATGTGGCAAGGTGTTAATGTAACTTCTTTAAGTCACGTTGAAGAGTTTATCTTTTCTTTTTTTGGTTTTCTTCTGCTTCAAGGAGACCACAAATTCTGCAAACGTCTTTAGGGATCATTATATACTTTTTTAACAGCTTTATGGACTCTGGTCTTCTGTATAATGGGGGGATAGTGGACATGCCATAATGTGGCAAGGTTGCTTGAGTTGACCGAACTTTGCCATTTCCAAAATGTAGATTCTTCCAAATAAGGTTTTCTCGTTGCGGGCTTTTTCTATCTCCTTTCAATCGCATTACCTTCTCAAGGTACCCTCCCACGATCAAACCTTGGGTCCAATCCTTATCAATACTTTTGAGGCTTAATTGTTTCAATTCAGCCTTTATGATTTTTTACTTTCTATGCCCAATTTATTGGACCTTTCCTCGTTTATGGCTTTACAGTAACGCCTAATCCAGAAAACTGTTGCATCGAGTGCTTCGAGGTCAGAACCTTTAAACCCACAATTTAGTGGCTTTTGCCGGTATCGAACCGCAATTTCTCCATTGCTGTTGAAGTAGTCTATCAAATCTTTGATCCAATCCGGAAATTCAAAACATTTCCTCTGGATTCTTATGGCAAGTATGTTCTTATACAACTTACTAAGGTCATGCCCATCTTTGTATTCAATTTTATTGAATAGAAGTATCCCTTTCATATATTTTTCCAACGACTGTTGGGCATACCAAAAGAATTGTTCAATACATTTAGTGCGATAAAGAGTTCGGGCTGCGATGTAATCGCCGTCCGCTGTATCTCTGAAACACTCCCTAGCGTAGCTATTTAAAAGGGCTCGATCTTTCTTGGTTAATTGATCACTCACAACCTCTCCTTTTTAGTAAAGTCTATAACGTACAATGCGCAGAAGTAAGTTTGTGCCTAACAAAACTGAACAAAAAAGGCCCCCAAGACTGAGAAGGCTAAACGTAAAATGTAAATTGTGAATTTCCTACAGAATGCCGCTTTTTCTCATTCATTCATCGTCAATCCACCGATTTAGAAAGTTGCCCCCGCAGCTCTTCAGGCGATGTGACCGGGCGTCGGCAGGATTTGTCGATGCAGACCCATGCTGCGGCGTCTGCGCCCATTCCCTCCAGTTCCAGCTTGTAGGGAATCGGGTCAGGGAGTGCGGTTGGACGGTCCGGCGTATCGACCGGCACGAAGATCACTGTGGTGGACATGGGACGCACCGGGGCGAGGGACTCCAGAAGTTCCCGCGTAGCCTCGGAACCGGTCCTGCCAGCCACGACGACGTCGGTCTCGGCATGTTGCATCATCTCCAGTGCGCCGACCATATGGACGAGAGCCTGAGGCTGTTGCTCCAGAACGCCAGAGAAAGCGGTGGCGCAGCGTGTGGCGGCGTCCCTGAGCGCCTGCATCCGCAGCATCCTGCTCAGGCGGTAAAGCGTGTGTACGGCCACGGAGTTGCCGCAGGGGAGCGCACCGTCATAGCTGTCCTTCTGTCGCACGAGGACGGTTTCCGAGTCCTTGGAACTCAGATGGAATCCGCCGCGCTCCTCGTCCTCGAAGGAGTCGATCATCGTTCGGGCCACCAGCAGTGCCTGTTCGAGCATGCGATTGTCGAACGTGGCATCATGAAGTTCCAGAAGCCCCCACAGCATGTAGGCGTGGTCATCGAGGGTGCCGGGCGCATTCATGACGCCCTCGCGATAGCCGTGCCGAAGTGCGCCGTTGCCGTCGGAAAGCGTTTTGAGCACGAAATCGGCGGCTTCCTTTGCCGCAGCCGTATATTCCGGCTGTCCCAGAACCCTGCCACCGCGAGCAAGAGCCGCGATCATGAGTCCGTTCATGTCCGTGAGGATCTTGTCGTCAAGGTGCGGTCTGATGCGTTTCTCCCGTTCGGTGAAGAGCTTCTTGCGCGCAGTCTCCAACAGCTCGCTTGGCACAGGCGAGGAATCGCTCTCGTGGGGAATGTTTCTGCCGGTCAGCTCTCCGGTGGCCTCGTCGCGGAAGTTTCCTTCCGGCAGGATGTTGTAGTGCTTGCAGAACGCATCGGTTTCCTCGTCGGAGAGAATCCCCTCGATTTCCTTGAACGTCCACGTATGAAAGAGGCCTTCCTCGCCTTCGCTGTCCGCGTCCTCTGCCGTGTGGAATCCGCCGGAAGGGTCGCGCAGGTCCCGCATGACATAGGTGAATATTTGCCTTGCCGTTTCCGCAAACTCCTCGTTGCCGCTGATCTGATAGGCCTCCAGATACGCCAGTGAGAGCATGGCCTGATCATAGAGCATCTTCTCGAAATGTGGGAGCAGCCACATGCGGTCCGTGGAGTAGCGGTGGAAGCCGAACCCCACATGGTCCCAGACGCCGCCGCGACGCATGGCCGCGAGTGTCTCGAACGCCATGGACGAGGGGTCCTCCGAGCCTGTCATGCGGCCGTGGCGCATGAGAAAGAGAAGGTTGTGCGGAGAAGGGAACTTGGGCGCTGACCCGAACCCGCCGTACTGATTGTCGAACCCGTTTCTCAGAGAACCGTGCACCAACCGGGCAAGGCGGCGGCCGTCAGGGAGTCCGTCGGAGGACGGCGCCGGAGTGCTGATGGAAACGAGGTTCTCTGTGATGTTCTCCGAGACGTCCATGACCTTCTCGCGGTCGTTTTTCCATGCGTCGGTTATGCGTGGAACGAGTCCGTCCAGTCCGAGCCTGCCGCCCCGTGCGGTAGGGGGGATATACGTGGCGGCGAAGAAAGGTTTTCTGTCCGGAGTGAGCACCACGTTCAGCGGCCAGCCGCCGGAGCCGGTCAAAAGGTTGCAGACGGTCATGTAGACCGAATCCACATCCGGGCGTTCCTCACGGTCCACCTTCACGCAGATGAAGGCGTCATTGAGCAGTTTGGCGATGTCCTCGTCCTCGAAGCTCTCCCGCTCCATGACGTGGCACCAGTGGCAGGTGGAGTAGCCGATGGAGACCAGAACCGGCTTGTCCTCGCGCCTTGCGCGTTCGAAGGCGTCATCACCCCACGGGAGCCAATCGACCGGGTTGTGCGCGTGCTGAAGAAGGTAGGGGCTCTTTTCGTGAATCAGGGCGTTGGTGTATTGCATGATCGCCTCGGCTTGCTGGGTTTTCTTTTAAGACTGCCTGTTTCAGCGGGCAAGTCAAGGCGGTTTGCCCATTTGCATCGGTTCGAAACAGGGTGAGCGGATGTATTGGACTCGACAAGACAAAGCAAGTAAGCTACACAGCGCGCCGCACATGGTGCGAATTTCGGGGCCGGCGGCCTCGTCAGACAATATTTCACAGGCTCCCCAACGGCCCGACGGCCGTATTCATCCGCCTGTCAGGGGAAGCGAGGATTCTCATGCTAGCAACAGTTGCACTGGTCGGACGGCCTAATGTAGGAAAAAGCACGCTTTTCAACCGCCTGCTGCGCAGGTCGGTGGCCATCACGCACGACCTCCCCGGCGTTACGCGCGACCGCATATTCGAGGAATGCCAGATCAAAGGCGTCCGCTTCGGTCTCGTGGACACTGGCGGCATGGTGCTGGAATCCGAGGCTACTCCCGAGCTGTCCAAGGATTTCGAGGACGAGATCTTCGAGCAGGCGCGCGAAGCCATCCTCGAAGCCAACGCCATCGTGCTGGTGGTGGACGGCAAGGAGGGCATGACGCCGCTTGACGAGCAGGCCGCCGAGTTTGTCCGCAAGAGCGGCAAGCCTGTTCTGCTGCTGATCAACAAGGTCGACGGATCGGAGGTCGAAGCTGCCATGTGCGCCGACTTCTATTCTCTCGGTCTGGATATGCTGCCGGTTTCGGCCGCCCACGGGTACAAACTCAATGAAGCCCGCGAGCGCGTTGCGGAAATGGTGCTCGACCTCGGCCTGCCCGATGAGGAGGAAGACGACGTCGAGCGCGGCGTGCGCATCACCATGCTCGGCAGGCCAAACGCCGGCAAGTCCTCCATGGTGAACGCCATCATCGGCGAAAAGCGGCTCATAGTCAGCGACGTGGCCGGGACGACGCGCGACAGCATCGACGTGACATTCGAGCAGGGGGGCAAGCGGTATACCTTTGTCGACACGGCCGGAGTACGGCGCCGCACCAACATCACGGAGCAGCTGGAGCATGTGAGCGTGCTGCGGGCCCTCAAGAACTCCCGCCGTTCCGATGTGACGGTGCTGGTCATTGACGGTACCGACCGCGTCTCGCGGCAGGACAAGCGGCTGATCGAATTTCTCGTGCGCGAGAAGGTGCCGTTCATGGTCGCCGTGAACAAGGTTGACCTCATCGAGCGTTCGCAGAGTACGTATGTCATGGACCTTTTCCGCAAGGAGCTGCGCATCGTGCCGCACGTTCCGGTGTTCATGACCTCCACGCTCAAGAAGGTTGGCGTGGGCAAGATTCTTCCGCTCGCCGAGAGCATGAAGGCCGAGTGCGCCGTTCGCGTCGGCACCGGTGCCCTGAACAGGGCGCTTGAGTCGGTCATTCAGCAGCATCAGCCGCCCGTGGTCAAGCGCCGGCGCCCCAAATTCTACTACATCACGCAGGCGGACGAAGAGATTCCCACCTTTGTCTTCTTCGTCAACGATCACACCATCGTCAAGGAATCGTACATGCGGTACCTTGAAAATCAGCTTCGCAAGCTGTTCGGCATCAAGCACGCGCCGGTTCGCGTGTACTGTCGGTCCAGTCACGAGAAGAAGGACGGCGACAAGCGCCGCGGCATGACGTCCATAGGCAAGCGGGGACCGGGCAAGGGCCTGCGCTACGGAGCCAAGACCCGCAAGCAGGAAAAGGATACCGAGACCACCCTGCGTCGCCGCCACAAGGAAAAAAAGGAAAGAAAGTAGTATAAAAATCTTCACTTTCCTTGACACCTCAAGGGAGGAAAGTGTAGATGCTTGTGCCTCGACGCATTGAGGCGTCCATACGCGGAGAAGTGGCCGAGTTGGCTGAAGGCGCACGCCTGCTAAGCGTGTAACGGGGTAACTCGTTCGGGGGTTCAAATCCCCCCTTCTCCGCCACATATTTCAAGGGACTACGTGAAAGCGTGGTCCCTTTTTTGGTCTTTCCAGGTCTGTGATGCGACTCAGGGTGCAATTCCGACGGCTCGGATAGCGTTCATTTTTTTCGCCTGTCCGCGTGCTGGGCCGGATCCTTTTGAGGTACTGTTCTGTGGTCATGGCTGGAGCCGTACCTCGAAGATAGAGGAAGGGGCAGCGTTCAAGAAGGCGTTTCAAGCCGGATGACTGTCCTCTTTTCCGGTTTGATCAGATCAAAGGTCTCACCAAGATGATCCTGAAGGACAGCCCTGAGTTGTCCGGTTTTCTTCGCGCGGGAAAGGCAGCGGTGAAATACCTCTCGCTTGTCGGCATGGCTCGGACTCAGGTAAAGTATCAATTCCCGGTCGTATTCCAGAATGAGGTGTGGGTCGAGTGTCACATGTTGCCGGTGTGTCTCCAGTTCCTTTCGAATTTCCGGCAATCCGCGCGGATAGTAATCCACGTTTCGCGATGTGTCGTCCACAAGCCGATACAGCAGGCGTGTGTCCGCCACTTCGTATGCTGCGAGCCGATTGTGGGACCATATGTCGCAGTCGAACCATCCCTTGCCAAGCCCTGCCACAGCGCCGAGTTTTCTGAAATCCTTCAGGCTCTTCACACCTGAAAACATGTCGGGACGGCTCTTGGGCACGAGCAGGAGCCTTCGGCCCATCATGCCGTCCACCACGCCAACGGGAATCGGAATGAATCTGCGGTCCCGTTCAGCGGTGCGAAGGAGGAATGCGCCTGTCAGCTTTCCCTGTTCCAGCATCAACTCCATGCGTTTGGGCGGTGTCTCAGGCGCAGCAGTGATGACGATACTCTCTCCGGCAGCGTCGAATGCCTGCTGCACGATGTCGTGCATGAGTATGTGACGGCCGTCCTCAAAGGTAGGAAGAATGGCGTGGTAGTGGTTCTGCGCACGAGCCGTGTGGTTGACAGTCGCCATCGCCGACAGCAATAGTGCGAGGAGAAAGATCGTTTTTCGTGCGCGGGGCATGCTGTTTCCTTTATATGGTTCGAAAAAACGACTGTCCTTTAGGTGATTTTTTGTCGCTTATCAATGATATCTGTCGGGGATGCTGTAAAAATCTATGTAGCTTGTAGTGAACTCCGGGTGATAGCCGGGCACCAGTTGCCTTGCGGAGGCAATCGGGGTAAACGATCATTCTGAATTCAATTGCAAAAGTACTACGGGTCAAATCAAAATGAACAAGAGCACAATCTGCGAGAATCTGGAAAAACTTCGTGAATCCGCACCGTTGGTCACGAGCATCACCAACTATGTCGTAACCAATTCCACGGCCAACGCACTGCTGGCCATCGGCGCCTCGCCGATCATGACCCACGCGGTTGAGGAAGTTGAGGAACTCATGGCTTTCAGCGGCGCGCTGGTCATCAATCTGGGCACCGTCGCCCGGACCTATGCCGAGGCCATGCCCGTGGCATGGGCTGCAGCCAACGCAAACGGGGTCCCTGTTGTTCTTGACCCCGTCGGCGCCGGAGCCACCAAACTTCGGACCGAGCTTCCCGTCGGCATGCTGGAAGAATACCGCCCTGCGATTATACGCGGTAATGCATCAGAGATCATGACCCTTGCCGGACAGTCCGGATCGGCAAAGGGCGTGGACAGCACTCAGGGCGCAGAATCCGCCGAGGAGGCGGCTCGGGACCTCGCCAGAGCGCACGGTTGCACTGTTGTGGTCAGCGGCGAGACAGACATCGTCACGGACGGCGAACGTCTGGTGCGCATTGGCGGCGGCTCTCCGCTCATGCCTCGCGTCACGGGCCTTGGATGTACCTGTACCGCTCTCTGCGGAGCTTTCTGCGCCGTGGCCGACTCTCCTTTCGACGCGGCTGTTTCCGCAATGACCGTCATGGCCGTCTGCGGCAATCGCGCCGCAAACTGCGCTGATGGCCCCGGAACCCTGCAGCTGCACATTTATGATGAACTCTACAACCTCGGCATCTCCACTCTGGAAGCGGAAATGGAAGTGAGCGAGGATTGATGCGCCGGGTCGATTACGGTGTTTATCTGGTCACCGACCGCAGCCTGTGTCACGGCAGAGAATTGATGGATGTCGTGCTTCAGGCTGTTTCCGGCGGCGCCGGTGTGGTGCAGCTTCGGGAGAAGGACGCGGGTACTCGTGAATTCGTCGAGCTGGCATGCGCCCTGAAGACCGAGTTGGCAGCCCGTGAAGTACCGCTCCTGATCAATGATCGTATAGATGTGGCGTTGGCCTGCGGTGCAGACGGCGTGCACATAGGGCAGAGCGACATGCCGTATGAGCTGGCGCGGAGAATCCTCGGTCCGGATGCGATCATCGGCCTCTCCGTGGAGACTATGGATCAGGTGTGGGAGGCTGAGAAGCTGGACGTGGACTACCTCGGCGTGAGTCCGGTGTTCGCCACGGGCACGAAAACCGACACCGGCAGGCCCTGGGGGCTGGGTGGCCTGAAAAAGGTTCGCTCCAGCTCTCGGCATCCTCTTGTGGGGATTGGTGCTCTCGGTGCTCACAATGCCGGAGACGCGGTTCGCGCCGGTGCTGACGGGGTGGCGGTCGTATCCGCCCTGTGTTCGGCCCCTTCACCGCAGAAGGCCGCAGAGGAACTGGCGCAAGCCGTGGAAAAGGCCCGCGGCTCCCGTTGAGTTCGCCATGGAGGGCCTGTCCCGTCCGCAGTGACGAAGTGGTGCAGATAGCGTAACGTGAAAAGACCTCAGGACTTTCATCGCGAGGAGTGCCATGTTTGATCCCGTGATGCAGCTCGACTACCTGCGAGACGTTCAGCAGACGTTTGCGCACGGTTCGGGACGGTATGACCTGTTCGAGGTCTTCTTCACCATCCTCAAATACGTGGTGCCGGTGGTGCTGGTCGCTGCTGCGTGGCGATACCGCAACTATCTGCATTACCTGCTCATGGCGTTCGTTTCCCGCCTCGCTCACGGGCCGCGGCACAACGAGATTGAAAAGTACCTCACCGGAAAGGGCGTCATGCTGGAGGTGCATTTTCTCGACTCCAACGGCGTTGGCGGTCTGCTGTGCCATGCGCGTATCGCCACGGTCTTTTCCGGCAGAATGAAGATGGATCTGGTTCAGGTGCGTCCTTCGGCCCGCAACCTGAAAGGGCATCAGGTCATCTGTTTTTGCAAGCCGTTCTCCTACAAGGGTGAGAAGTACAACTCATTCGTCAGCCATATAGCCTACGCCGGGCGCAAGGCCGGAACATTGCGAAAGCTGGTGCTGCTGTCGCCGGTGCGTTATCGGTTCACCATCCGCAGGCGGCATACGCGACAACGGGTGACGCGGCAGGAAATGTTCCGCATCAAGGCGTGGGACGGCAGGAAGCGCTCGAACTTCTGGCAGCACCGTCCCGACATTCAGACGCTGACGCAGAGTGCGCGCAACCCGCACAAGATGCAGTTGCGCGTAGGCAATATTTCCCCGGGCGGCATACGGCTCTTTGTGGAGAACCCCAAACAGGGCGAACTGCCCCCTCTCAAGGAAGGCTATACGTTGGTGCTGCGTATCAGCATCCGTCAGCCCAAGACGAAGAAGTTTGTCTATTTCACGGTGCTTGGCACGATTCGGAGTCGTTTCAGGGGAAAGGGTGGCAGTGTCGGGCTGGGAGTCCAGTTCACCGCCATGGCTGAGAAGAACCCCGGAGAGGGGTCCGGCTATTCGTGGCGCACCATCAAGGAAGAGGTGGCACCGCTGTCGCGCCTGCTTTCGGAAATACGAGGAAAATAGGGGTTAGCGGTTTCTCCGGCAGTCGGAGCAGAGGCCGTAGAGATACATCTTGTGGTGAGAGAGCTTGAACCCGTACTCTTCGGCAATGGCTTCCTGCCGTTTTTCGATGACCGGGTCCATGATCTCGATGTTCTTGCCGCAGGATTCGCAGATGAGGTGGTCGTGATGCTCTTTGCCCCAGGCCACTTCATACCGGGCCACGCCGTCAGCAAAGTCCAGAGACTCGATGATGCCAGCCTCGGCGAGCAGTTTGAGCGTACGATAGACGGTCGCTTGTCCGACGGAGCCGTCTCGCTTGCGCACCATGTCGTAGATTTCCTCGGGGGAAAGGTGCTGCGTCTGCTCCAGAATGCACTCGAGGATGAGCCCGCGCTGTGGGGTCATCTTGAGGTTCTCGTCACTGAGGTACTGCGTGAAGGCTTCTTGCGGCGTTTTCATTCGATTCTGCAGGTTTGATAATTGCTGAATATGCTTCTCAATACGGGAAGAATCACTTTCATGTCAATGCATCTTGTGGGTGCTTGACAGAATTATGGAAGTGCATAAGATATCGAGCCTTGCAGCGGCGGGGTGTCCGAGTCCGGCTTATGGAGGCGGTCTTGAAAACCGTTGGCCTTTCACGAGGCCCGTGGGTTCGAATCCTACCCCCGCCGCCAATTTTTCAGGCGCATCCAATTGTTTGGATGCGCCCCTTTTTTCTGCCTGCATAAAAGCAAAGGGGATGCCGCTCTCGGCATCCCCTTTGTGCATGATTGTGTTAGTTGATTCGTCTTCTGAAGAAAAGCGCCATGGCGCCTCCGCCCGCGAGGAGCAGCAGGATGCTGGAAGGCTCCGGAACCGGCGCGGCCTCAAAGTTGATGCCGAAGGTTTCCTGATTGGTCATGTTGAAACTCAGGCCGTCGAGCAGGCCCTCGAAACCGTCTGCCCAGAGGCTTCCGGTGGCAACCGTGACGTAGAGGATCTCCTGATCTGCCAAAAGTTGGCTGTCGCGGGCGAGTCCATCCCCGTCCTCGGCTGCGAGGGCGAGAAAATCCGCCCAGAGAGGGTCGGTGTAGCCACCGAAGTATCCGGACGCGGAATCGAAGAAGCGCAGGGAGTTGGTCGTGCCAGCGTCTCCTGTTATCCATTGCGTCCAAGTGCCGGCGGTTTCTGTGAGGTTCATGGAGAAGTAGGGCTCGGAAGTGACGCGGTAGCCGTACCAACTGCTGCCGGGACTGTTTTCGAAAGGCTTGGTGTAGATTTGCAGGTACCAGTCCGCAGCGTTTTCCACATGTGTCGTGTTTGTAAAGTCCCCCCATCTTAGGGCCAGTTAAGTGTAGAGATTTCCGACCGGTTTTTTGAGGTTGCCCAGAGGGCAGGGGGTCCCCCCTGCCCT